>CAZUNW010000105.1:0-8023 GCA_964621425.1 uncultured Chryseobacterium sp.
CGGGCTACCCCGCCTGCCCCGACCACACCGAGAAGCCCGAGCTCTTCCGTCTGCTCGACGCCACCAAGCACACCGGCATCACCCTCACCGAGAGCCTGGCCATGAGCCCGGCGGCCGCGGTGAGCGGCTGGTACTTCGCCCACCCGCAGGCCAGGTACTTCGGCGTGGGTCGCGTGGCCCGGGACCAGGTGGAGGAACTGGCGCGCCGCAAGGGCCAGTCCGTGGAATCGTTGGAGAAATGGCTGGGCAGCAACTTGGGCTACTGAACCTTCGGGTCTCTTCCTTCGTACCACAGCCCCACCCATGCGGAACCGGGTCCTCCCCGTCATCCTGTGCGCCCTGGCCCAAACGCTCATGGCCCAATCCCCTGCGCAATTGACGCAGGAGAATGGCGATTGCACAGGGGCCATTCCCATTGCGGACTCTGTCTACCACCAGCCGGAGGCGGTGCGTGGGTTCGGCAACAGGTTGGAGGTGAAGGAGAACCCCATGGACCACCCGCAGTGGTTCGAGCGGGAGCACCACACCACGTGGTACAAGTTCCGCAGCCCGGCCACGACCACGCTCACCTTCGACATCATTCCGGACGACCCCCGGGATGACATCGATTTTTTGCTGCTGGAGGGTGCGGTACCCGGTATCTGCGACAAGATCGCCGCACGCCAGGTCCAGCCCCTGCGTTCCAACATCTCTCGCAATGACCCCGCCCTGGGCAGTCGCTGCGGGCTGAGCCGGACCGCCACGGAGGCCTATGTGCGGTCCGGTGTGGGCGCCAGCTACAGCAGTGCCATTGAGGTGAAGGAGGGGGACCTGTTCTACCTGGTGGTGGATTACCAGCACCGTCCCCTCGATGGCTATACCATCCACTTCCATTACGACCCGCCCCCCAGGCCGGTCGTCGAGGAGGCCTCAGGGCAGGCGCAGGAGCTGGTCATCAACATCACCGACGCCCGTTCGGGGCAGCCGGTGGATGCCGCCGTCACGATCGACGGCCTGGTCTTCGACAAGGTGGTGGAAGCCAAGGGCAGCAGCAGCTATCGCTACAGCATGGAGATGTACCGGAATCTGCGCATCAGCTGCCTGCGCCAGGGCTACATGTTCGCCAACATGAAGGTGAAGGGCAGCATGGACCCCACGGTCACTGTGGATCTGAAGCTCGTCCCGATCGCAGCCGGCGAGCATGTGGTGCTTGAGGACATCCGGTTCGTGGGTAACGAGGACCAGGTCATGCGGTCATCGCATGCGTCGCTTGTGCTGTTGTTGCGGTTCCTGGAGCAGAACCCCCGCGTCCGGATCGAGGTGGAGGGCCATGTGAACGGGCCCACCTACCGGAATACGAAGGAGTTCATCGAATTGAGCACCTCCCGGGCCCGTGCGGTGCGGGACTACCTGCTTGTGAACGATGTGGAACCGGAGCGGGTGAGCTATGTGGGGCTCGGCAATTCCCGCATGCTCTTCCCCCAGCCCAAGAACAAGGAGCAGAGCGAGGCGAACCGGCGGGTGGAGGTGAAGGTGGTGAGCAACTGAGTTCCACCGTTCGGCCCGGCCCCGGGCCGTTCATCCGTTCCGCTCCTTCCGGGGGCAATGTCCCGGATACTTTTGTTCCTGCGCGCCCGGCGTTCCGATACGCCCGGCGGCCGGAATGCGAACCATCACACCGTTGCTCCTGCTGGTCATGCAAGCCGTGCATGCCCAGCCCGCGTGGACCCTTGAGCAGTGCGTACAACGCGCTGAAGAGCGGAACTTGGCCCTGAAGGGCGCCGCCCTGGACACCGAGCTCGCGGACCGTTCCCGCGAACAGACCTTCTGGGGCTTTTTCCCCGACCTGAATGGCGGCGCCACCCACGGCTACAACTATGGGCGGGTGATCGATCGCTTCACCAACACCTTCGCCAACGACCGGGTGCGCACCAACAACTTCTTCCTCAGCAGCGACCTGATGCTCTTCAACGGATTGCGCAAGCTGAATGAGCGTACCCGTGCTGGTATCGATCTGGAGGCCGCCCAGGAGGCCGGTGAGGCTGTTCGCAACGATGTGCGCACCACCATCGCGCAGCAGTTCATCGATGTGCTCAGCGCTGAGGAACGCATCCGTGCGGCCGATGCCCAGCTGGCCAGCATCATCCAGCAGGTGGAACGCACCCGGGTTCTGGTTGATGCCGGACGCAGCCCCCGCGCCGACCTGGTGAACCTGCTTTCCCAGCAGGCTCAGCAGGAGTTCGCCCTGGTGGACCTGCGCAACCAGCGTGAGCGTTCCCTCCTGCTGCTCGCCCAGACGATGCAGCTCGGTACGGAGGAGATGCCCGGTTTCGCCATCGCCGCACCCACCCTGGCCGCCATGCGCATCACCACGCCCGAAGCGGATGTGGAGCAGCTGCTTGCCCGCGTGCTGGACCAGGACCCCCTCTACCGGCAGGCCGAGCTGCGTGCCTCCAGCGCTGAACGGGGTGTGGCCATCGCCCGCTCGGGCAGCTACCCGCAGGTCTCGTTCAACGCGTCCGCCGGCACCGGTTATTCCGGCCGGAACCTGGAGCAGGTCGGCGACCCCATTGCAGGGCCTCCCCTGGTGATCGGATACACCGCCAGCGAGGAACCCGTGCTCGCGCCCACCTTCGACTATGACACCCGGGTGCGCCCATTCGGCAAGCAGCTCGGCGACAACCTGAACGAGTCCGTCGGCCTCACCCTGACGGTGCCCATCTTCAACAACCGAAATACGGAACTGGCCGTTAGCCAGGCGCGCATCCAGCATGAGCGGGCCAAGCTCGACCTGGTGAGTGTATACGACCGCCGCCGGCGTGATGTGCAGGACGCATTGCTCGCACAGCGCAGCGCCTACCAGCAGCACGAGGCTGCTCAACGCGCCGTGGAGGCTTCGGAGGAGAATCTGCGTTTTGCCGAGGCGCGCTTTGAGCAGGGAGCAGCGAACGCCCTCGAGCTCAACACGGCCCGCAATGACCTGCAGCGGGCCATCTCCGAACGGATCACCGCCAGGTACCGCTATGTGCTGGCCGTGAAACTGCTGGACATTCTTCAGGGTCTGCCCCTCACGCTCTGAACCATGGCCCTGGTCCTGGCGCTCGAGACCTCCACCCGTTTGTGTTCCGTGGCTCTTGGTCGGGACGCCCTCCTGCTTTCCGAGCGTAACGAGGACGGCGAAGGTTTCATCCATGCCGAGCGCCTCCATGTGCTGGTCGCTGCCGTCATGCAGGAGGCTGGCTGTTCCTTCGGCCAATTGGACGCCATCGCCGTCGGCATCGGGCCGGGCAGTTACACGGGCCTGCGGATAGGCCTCAGCGCTGCGAAGGGCTTCGCCCATGCATTGGACAAGCCCCTGCTGGGGGTGTGCACGCTCGACATCCTTGTCGCCGCTTTGCTTTCGGAGAGCGGTGTTTTCGTGCGCGACCGCATCGTGTGTCCCATGATCGATGCCCGAAGGATGGAGGTGTTCACCGCCGCCTACAGTGCGCAAGGCAGACCGTCGTCGGCGCCGCATCCCCAGGTGCTGGATGTGGAATGGGCCGCAAGGCAGGTCCCGGGCACCGTGGTATGTGGTGATGGCGCCGACAAGGCGGCAGCCCTCTGGTCGGAGTCACCAGCCTTGGTGCACGTTCACGGGGTACGTCCGTGGGCACGCGCCCTGTTGCCCCTTGCGGTCCAACGGCTCGCGGCGGGCGATGTGGATGATACCGCCTACCTGGTGCCCATTTATGGCAAGGAGGCGGGTGTCACCCTGCCACGTCCCTCCGGTCCAGGCACCGGACCACTATCCTGAGCATGCCCCCGGCATCCGCTGCGGTCCAGCGACGGCGGTCCGGGTTTAACGACGTGTGGTATGGTAACGCACCACATGGATCTGTCCTGTGGTGAGGTCACGGGTGAGGCGCGCCTTGAGGAACATGGTGCGTTCCTCGTACATCAGCTCCTCGTGGCGCGTGTGCCGGCCGTCCTGATGCACATCCACGACGAGGAGGTTCCCGGCAGTATCGTAAGCGTAGGTCTCCCGGGTTGTCCGTGTCCCTTGCAGGTCGGGCCGTATGAGCCTTTCGGAGAGCCTGCCCTTTTCATCATACAGGAAGTGGACCGTGGAACGCCGGCCGCTCACGAGGTAGTGGTCCTCGATGCAGCGCAGGTAGCCCAGCCTGTCATGCGCATGTCGTTGT
This sequence comes from uncultured Chryseobacterium sp., assembly GCA_964621425.1. GTDB lineage: Bacteria > Bacteroidota > Bacteroidia > Flavobacteriales_F > PHOS-HE28 > PHOS-HE28. The sequence continues at coordinate 4,164 of CAZUNW010000105.1, forward strand.
TCCCGGTAGGGGAGGCCGAGGTTGTTCAGGTAGACCCGCACCCAGGCTGAGTCGCCCTCGATCCGGTAGGTATACGACTCGGAACTGATCTCCGTGCGTTCACCGACCTGGAAGTGGTAGCGGTCGGGGCCGGCATTGGCCACGCGCACGTAGGACTCCCGGATGATGCGGCCCAGGCTGTCCAGCGCACGTTCCAGCAGGTAGTGCCCGGTCAGGTCGTTGCGTAGCTCGCTGATGGTGCGTAGCTCCGCATCATGGGTCCATGTGAACGACGTGGTGTCCAGCCCGGTGCCCGGTCGCCCGCGCGAGCTCTGGCTCTGCACCATCCGCCCCTCCTCGTCGAAGTGGTAGGTGAGGCGGTCGGGCAGCTCGCGCATGGGCCTGCCATCGGGTTTAACGGACGGTACGCCGCTGATGCTCAAGACCCCGTTGCGCTGGATGAAGGCGGGGTCGAAGGCGGGGTGCTCGCCATCCCGCTCAGCGGGCACTGTGCGCAACATCTGCGCGCTCAGGCAGATGGGCAGCACCATGAGGGGTATGAGCGCCAGCCTCATCGCAGTTGACCCAATGCCTCCTCGATGGTGCGCACAGGCAGTCGGCAGGCCTTGTTCTCGCAGACGTGGATGGTGGTCGCTCCCGCACCCGTCCGGCCCTCGAGCAGGGGAAGGGTGGATGCGCCGACAGTCCCCAGGAAGAGCGTGTTGGGCAGGTAGTGCGCCCCGAACCCCGCCCGCAGCCGCAGAGCGTCGGCACCGGTTATCGCCACCTCACGCCAGGGGAACACCCGTGCCTGCATCAGCAGCGCCCAGTTGCTGTATCCCCCGGGGTAGGACTCCATTTGCGGCTTCACGTTCTGCAGCATCTGCTCACTCAGGGCCAGGTAGCGCGCGTCATCCATCAGGCGGCCCAGCAGGAAGAGGCCCCTCGCCATGCTGCTGTTCGATGCAGGCACAACGTTGTCATTGAGTTCCTTGCGTCTCGCCACCAGGGGTGGGTCCAGGTCGCTGGTGAAGTGGAACATTCCGCTCCCGGGGTCGTGGAAGTGCGTGAGCGCATGGTCCGCGATGCGTTTCGCGTGTTGCAGGTAGTCCTCCTCGAAGGTCACGCCATAGAGCGCGACCAGGGCTTCGATCATGAAGCAGTAGTCTTCGAGGTATCCGTTGATGGAGGCCTTGCCTCCTTTGTAGCTGTGCCAGAGGCCTCCGTCCGGTCGCATGCATTTGTCGAGCAGCAGGGCCATGGTGCGCTGCGCCTGCTGCAGGTATCCCGCGTTGCCCAGCGCCTCAAAAGCGTCCACGTAGCCCTGTACCATCAGCGCGTTCCAGCTTACGAGGGCTTTGTCGTCCGATCCCGGGCGCTCCCGTCGGTCGCGCGCTGCGAGCAGCCTGGCGTTGATGGCGTCGATGCGGCTGCGCAGGGCGGCGACATCCATCCCGTTGCGTGCGGCGAATGTGTCATCATCCAGCGGTCGCAGCAGGATGTTCCGGCCCTCCTCCCACAGGCCTTCCCCGCCCACTCCGTAGTAGCTCACCGCCAACCCGTGATCCGATCCCAGCAGCGTCCGCAGCTCCTCGTCGGTCCATACGTAGAAGCGCCCCTCCTCGCCCTCGCTATCCGCGTCGATGGCGCTGTGGAACGCCCCTTCCTCCGAACGCATCTCCCGTTCCAGGAAGGCCAGCGTGCGCTCCACCACACGCCTGTGCTCGGGATCCCCATAGGCCTGCCAGGCCTTGCTGTACAGGCTGACCAGCTGCGCGTTGTCATACAGCATCTTCTCGAAGTGCGGAAGCTTCCAGAGCACATCGGTGCTGTACCGTGCGAAGCCCCCGCCCACCTGGTCGAACAGCCCCCCGCGCGCCATGCGGTCGAGGGTGAGCTTCACGTGTGCCTTTAGGGCAGGGTCGTTCGTGAGCCAGGCCTGCTGGAGGAGGAACAATTGGTTGTTGGGCATCGGGAACTTCGGCGCACGGTCGATGCCCCCGTGTTCATGGTCGAACTGCGGCTCCCATGCGTGTAGATACCGATCGAGGTCGCCGCGGGTGAAGGGCGCCGGATCGACGTTCAGTTCCACGAGGTCCAGCTCGGCGATGCCCTGCTTGAGCCGTTCCGCGTAGGTGCGCACGCGTGCCGGCTCCTGCCGCCAGGTGGTGGCCAGGTCCTGCAGTACCTGCCGCCACTGACCTGGCGGGAAATAGGTGCCGCCGTGCACCGGACTGCCGTCCGGTAGCGCGAAGCAGTTCAGGGGCCAGCCGCCTCGCCCGGTCATGAGTTGCACCGCACCCATGTATACCTGGTCCACGTCCGGCCTTTCCTCCCGGTCCACCTTGATGCAGATGAACAGTTCGTTCATGAGCGCTGCGATGCTGTCGTTCTCGAAGCTTTCGCGCTCCATGACGTGGCACCAGTGGCAGCTGCTGTAACCGATACTGACGAGCACCAGCTTTTCCTGTGCGCGCGCCGAGTCGAACGCCTCCTGCCCCCACGGATACCAGTCCACCGGGTTATGGGCGTGCTGGAGCAGGTAGGGGCTCGTTTCGCCGATGAGGCGGTTGGTGTGGCGGTGCGCTGTGCTGTCGGTCATGTCAGCGGTATCGTCGGCACCGCCGCAGCCCCATCCACCGGCGGCCAGCAGCAGAGCGGTGAGGCAGGGGATCAGCAGGCGTTGTGCCACACGTCAAAGTAAGCCCCTACCCGCCCTCGTGCGCACCGGCATGGGCACGGGTCGTCAACACCCCGCCGTGCGGAGCGCGCTTCACTGCATCAGCGGGGCCTCCAGCTGCACAGGGATGCGCCTGCTGAGCAGCCCCGACCGTACACGCACGGAGCCCTCTGCACGCAGCACGGGACGGTCGCCCAGGAGCATGCCAAGGCCCATCACGGCCAGCTGTCCGCCATCCAACCGTGCATGGAAGAGCACGTTCATCGCTCCGCTGTGCCTCGCCGGTAGCACGATCGGGTCGTCCAGGGTGGCCGTGCCGATACGCCGCCCGTCCAGCAGCAGGTCGATGCGTGGCTCGTCCACCACGATGCGCTGGCCGTTTGGGTTGGTGACGCGCACGTCCGCCCGCACCCCCAACCCGCCCGAATCAAGACCGATGGGCCTGATACCGTCCACCGCGTCCAGGGTCACTTCCCGGAGGGGCATGCAGCCTGTGACCCCCATGAGCAGGATCAGTGCGAACGCGGCCTGCCGCACGTCAACCCTGGCCGCCCATCATGGCGGCGTAGTGATGGAAGAAGCGGGGGATGGTGCGGATCCCCATCATGTAGTTGAACACTCCGTAGTGTTCGTCCGGGCTATGGATGTTGTCCGAGTCGAGCCCGAACCCGAACAGCACGGTCTTGAGCCCGAGTTCAGCCTCGAACAGGGCCACGATGGGGATGCTGCCCCCGCCGCGCGTGGGGATGGGCTTGCGGCCGAAGGCGTCCTCCATGGCCTTGGAGGCGGCTTGGTAGGCCACCGAGTCGATCGGGGTCACGGCCGCTTCACCGCCGTGATGGGGTCGCACCACCACTTTCACCCCCGGAGGCGCGATGCGAACGAAGTGCTCCTGGAACAACCGGGTGATGGCCTCGCTCCCTTGGTCGGGCACAAGGCGCATGCTGATCTTGGCGAAGGCCTTTGAGGGCAGGACGGTCTTTGCGCCCTCACCGATGTATCCTCCCCAGATGCCGTTGACATCCAGCGTGGGCCTGATGCTGCTGCGCTCCTCGGATGTGTAGCCCTTTTCGCCGCGCACGGCGTCCACGCCCAGGTCACGCTTGTAGGCCTCCTCATCGAAGGGGGCCTCGGCCAGTGCCTTGCGCTCGGCGGCGCTCAGTTCGCGCACTGCATCGTAGAAGCCGGGTATGGTGACGCG
>CAZUNW010000106.1:0-2171 GCA_964621425.1 uncultured Chryseobacterium sp.
CGCATCCATGGGGGGCACCATGAGCCCAGCGCCACGTGGAGCCCGGACGGGGCGGAGATCTACTTCACGAGCGACCGGCCCGAGGGCTTCGGTGGTCGCGACCTGTACCGTATCCGGCGCATGCCCGATGGCGCATGGAGCCAGCCTATGAATCTGGGTTCCACCATCAATACGGCGGCCGATGAGGACGCACCCTTCCTCCACATCGATGGCACCACGCTCTTCTTCAGTTCCAATGGGCATGGATCGATGGGCGGATATGACATCTTCAGGAGCGTGCTTGTGGACGCCGATATGGGCCTATGGAGCCAGCCCGAGAACATGGGCCATCCGTTGAACACGGTGAATGATGACATCTACTTCTGCCTCAATGCGGAGGGTACCACGGGCTATTTCTCCTCCGAGCGGGAGGGCGGCATCGGGGCCCAGGACATCCACGAGGTTGTATTCCCGAGCAGTCGCAGCTCCCATGCCATCGTGCGCGGTTCGGTCGTGGATGAACTGGGCCAGCCCCTGCAGGCCCGCATCACGCTGGAGGACATGGCTGATGGCGAAGTAGTCGGCCTCTACAACACCACCCCCGCCACGGGCCGCTACCTGATGGTGCTGGAGCCCGGGCGCCGTTACCGCCTGCTGGCCGAGGCAGAGGGCCATGCCATGGTTGAGGAGCTGCTGCAGGCGGGCTCCGGGGATGAGCTCATCAAGGAGATACAAATGCTGCCCATCGAGCGGCTCTCAGGCACCTCCCAACATGCGCGCTGATCGCTGGCTGCTTCTCGCCCTTCTGATGGGCGTGTCCCACGGTTTCCGTGCGCAGGACCCGCAGTTCACGCAGTTCTATGCCCTGCCCACCTACATGAACCCGGCCTTCGCCGGTACGGGCATGCAGAGCCGCTTTGCACTGGCCTGGCGTGACCAATGGCCGAGTATTCCCGGTGCCTTCGTGAGCTATAACGCGGCCTGGGACCATTACATGGACAAGCTCAACAGCGGGGTGGGCCTCCTTGTGACCCATGACCGGGCCGGTACCGGCGCTCTGCGCTACACCAGTGTTGCCGCGCAATATGCCTACGAGATCGAACTCAAGCGCAAAGTGTTCCTGCGCCCGGCCCTCCAGGTGGGCATGGTGAACCATGCGGTGGACCTGAGCCGCCTGACCTTCGGCGACCAGCTGGCGCGGGGCGGGGCGGTACCCACCATGGAGAACGGCGAGGGGCGGAGCATCCGGTATGCGGACATGGGCGCCGGCGTCCTCTTCTTCACCCCGAGGCTCTGGCTCGGGGCCTCGATGCTGCACCTCAACAAGCCGGACCAGGGGCTGATGCAGGGTGAGGGCGGTGTGCCGCGAAAGCTCACCGTGCACGGTGGCTACCGGCACCGTATCCGCGGGCGGGTGATCAAGGAGCACGCGGAGAACCTGGTCTTTGCCTTCAACTACCGGGCCCAGGGCCGTTACGACCAGATGGATATCGGAGCCTATTACGAGCGGGAACCCTTCTTCGCCGGCCTTTGGTACCGTGGTCTTCCCTTCCTCAAGTCCTATGCACCGGGCTATGCCAATTCCGACGCGGTCGCTGTGCTGCTGGGTTTCACCGTTAAGGACCTGAGGGTGGGCTACAGCTACGACATCACGCTCTCCCAGCTCGCCGGAAGGTCTGGTGGTGCGCACGAGATCACCCTTGGTTACGAGATCGCCGAGCGACGCTACCGCAGATCGATCACGCGGCGCCGCATCGTACCCTGCGCCAAGTTCTGAGCGCGTCAGCCAGCCCGTTCGGAAAGCTCCAGCCAGCGATCGGTCATCCGGTCGAGCTCCTTGATCGTGCGTTCCAACTGGATGCTGTGCTCCATCATCGTGTGGTGGTCTGCCCCTCCGCGCGCCATGATGACCAGCAGCTCCTCCTTGCGTGCCTCGAGCCCGGGCATCTCGCGGTCGATCCGCTCCAGTTCCAGTCGCTCCGCGTAGGTGAGCTTCTTTCTTGCGGGTGCGGAGGGCGTTGCGGGCGGGACAGGTACCGATACCGATGCGTTGCGCTCCTCCTTCGCACGGTCCGTGTCCTCCTTGCGCCGGGCGGCCTTCTCCGCCTCCCGGAGCTCGGTATAGCTGCCCACCCATTCCGTGACGACCCCTTCACCCTTGAAAACGAGCAGCTTGGTGCAGAGCTTGTCCA
>CAZUNW010000106.1:2181-8022 GCA_964621425.1 uncultured Chryseobacterium sp.
CTCACGATCAGCTGGCAGGCGTCCAGGTCGAGCAGGAAGTCCTCCAATGCGTTGAGCGTGGGGATGTCCAGGTCGTTGGTGGGCTCGTCAAGGATGAGCACGTTCGGGTTGCGCATCAGCACGGTGCACAGATAGAGCCTGCGCCGTTCGCCCCCGCTCAACAGGCCGACCTCCTGGTATTGCTGGTCCTTGTCGAACAGGAAGCGTTCAAGCAGCTGCGATGCACTGAGTGTACGGCCCTTGTTGAGGGGGATCACCTCGGCGATATCGCGCACGCACTCGATCACGCGCTGGCCTTCCTTGAAGGGCGGCATCTGCTGTCCGAAGGTGCCCAGGACCACCGTCTCCCCGATGGTCACCTTTCCCATGTCGGGCTCGATGCGCTTGGTCAGGAGGTCGATGAAGGTGCTCTTCCCTATGCCGTTGGGGCCCACGATGCCGATGCGGTCGCCGCGCTTGAGGGAATAGTTGAAGTGGGCGACAATGGGGCGATGGCCCTCGGGCCTGTCGGGCGAACCGAAGGACTTGGAGAGGTTCCTCGCCTCGATCACCTTCCCTCCGAGGCGGTCGGTCTTCACCTCCAGTTTCACCTCGTCCCGGTCGAAGCGCCGCGTGGCCTCGGCCTTGATCTCCTCGAACTTGTCCAGTCGGCTCTTGCTCTTGGTCCCGCGCGCCCGGGGCATCTTGCGAACCCATTCGAGCTCGCGCCGCATCAGTCCGCGCAGGTGCTGCTGGGTGGCCTCGCGCACCTCATCGGCGAGCGCCTTCTTCTCCAGGTACCAGGTGTAGTTGCCCTTGTACCGGGTGAACCTGCCCGGCGCCGGGGTGGACTCCATCTCGATGATCTCATCGCACACATTGTCGAGGAAATACCGGTCGTGAGTCACCAGCAGCAGGCTGGTGCCAGGCTGGTCCAACTCCTCCTCCAGCTGCTCGATCATGGTGAGGTCGAGGTGGTTGGTGGGCTCGTCCAGGATGAGTACATCGGGTGTGTCGATGATCACCTTGGCCATCGCCAGGCGTTTCTGCTGTCCGCCGCTGAGTGTATTGACCGGCTGCTCCAGGTCGCGCAGTCCGAAGCGGTGCGCGAGCGCCTTCACCCGGGCCTCATGGTCCCATGCCTTCAGTTCCTCCATGCGGTCGATCGCGCGCTGCATGGTCCGTGCGTCCGCTTGCTGGGCGATGGCGTGCTCGTAGCCGCGGATGGCCTTGCTCACGGCATCGTCGCGGTCCAGCATTTCATCCACGACACTGCGGCCGCTGGCCATGACCACGCTCTGGTCCAGGTAGCCGACCCGGATGCCCTTGTTGAACGTAACGATGCCCTCGTCGGCCTTCTCCACGCCGGCGATGCATTTCAGCAGGGTGCTCTTGCCGGTGCCATTGCGCGCCACGATGGCCGTGCGCTGCCCCTTCTCCAAGCCGAAGGAGATGTTTGAGAACAACTGGCGCGGCCCATAGCGCTTGGCCAGCTTTTCGACGGATAGGACGTTCATGCGGGCGGCTCAGTGGTCCTCTTCCATCATGGCCACGCGCTGGGTCAGCTCGTGGTAGCAGAGCACATCCTCGGCGAAGTAGTGCACCGCCATGCTCCTGCGGCTCATGTCGCGGGCGCTCATCCGTTTACCGCCGTGTAACAGGTTGGCGTGCCAGATGAGCACATCGCCCGGGGCCGCATGGAACTCCTGCGCGATGAAGCGCCCTTCCGCGATGCTCCGTTCAACAGCCTCCTCATAGTGGGCGTAGGCATCCTCGCCGATGGTGAAGCGACCTCCACCGTGGGCGAATCCGTCGTTGAGCAGGTAGGGCAGGCGATGGCTGCCGGGGTAGTAGACCAGCGGTCCGTTGTCCGGCGTGATGGGTTCCAGCGCCACCCACGCTGCTGCGAGGTATCCCAGCGGATGGGTGGTCATGTGGATGCTGTCGGAGTGGGCCGCCTGCTCGCTGCCCGTCTGGAAATTGATGGTCTGGAAGACCAGCATCCGGCGGCCCAGCAACAGCTCCAGGATGTCCACGATGCGTCGGTCACTGGCCATGGCCTTGATGGCGGCTCCTTTGCGGAAGGCGAACATCACCTTGCGTCCGGTGAAGTTGAAGTCCACCTGTCCCGAGGCGATGAGATGCTGCAGTTCGGCGTTGACACGGTCCACCTCCCCGGGGCTGAACAGGCCGCGAAGGATGAGGTAGCCCTTCTCCGGCCAGTCCATGATGCCACGCCGAAGGTCCTCGGGAAGGGCTGCGATGCGGGGGTCCGCGAGCAGCCGCTCACGTGCATCGGGCCGGTCCAGCCACGGTGCCTCTCCCTGTCCCTTGGGCATGTCCGCGCTGGATACTGGCAGCAGGGGGCTGCGTACAAGCCCGTACTGGCGGTACATCCGCCGGGCATGGCGCAGGCGCCGGTAGTTGAGCAGGTTCAGCAGCACGTAGTTGGCCTTGAATGTGCGGAGCCTGCCGTAGTACCTGTCCAGCCATTTACGCATGTGGAGGTTGCGCCTATGGCGCGCGGGCAAAGGTAGGCCGCTGGGACACCCGTGATCAGGGCTCCTCCTGCAGCAGCTTGTCAAGGTCCCCGATCAGGCGGTCCACATCGGCGCTACTGGTGCCGTCGTAGAACCCGCGGATGCGCCGATGGGTGTCCACCAGCACGAAGTTCTCCGTGTGCACGAAATCGTCCGGCCCGCCATCCCCCTGGTCCAGGGCGGCGAAGTAGCTGCGGCGTGCCAATGCATAGATCCGTCGGCGGTCCCCGGTCAGAAAGTGCCAGCGGTCGGGCAGCGCGCCATGCCGCTCGGCATATTCGGCCAGCGCGGGCACGCTGTCCGCCTCCGGCGTGACCGAGTGGCTCAGCAGCACCACCCGCGGCTCGTCGCGGTAGGCCTCCTGCACCCGTGCCATCTGCATGCTCATCTTGGGGCAGATGGTGGCACAGGAGGTGAAGAAGAAGTCCGCCACCAGCAACCGACCCTCGAGATCTGCCAGTTGCAGGGTGTCCCCCCGCTGGTCGACCAGCACGAAGTCGCTGATGCGGTGCTCACCCCCGTTCCGGCGGATGGACGGGTCCACAAGGCGCGGATCGAGCTGTGCAGGGTGGAAGATGGGTAGGCGGTCATCGCCGCGCAGGAGCAGGTAGCCCGCCACCACCGCGATGGCGAACACGGCTGCGAAAAGGGTCAGGCGCACCAGCAGCGGCCTTCCGCGGTCCGGGTCAGTTGAGTTCAAGGGTGTAACTGAGCGAATAGATGAAGCGGTAATCAGGTGCGTAAACGTAACGCTCACGGTCGTGCATGACAGCGATGCCCACCTCATGCCTGCCACCTGGGCGCCACGTTGTGCCGATCGAATACCGTGTTCCGATGTGACGCCAGCCCAGGTGGCCGGTCCAGATGAAGAGCTCCACCGAGGCCTCCGGGTCCAGCTTCCACCCGCGGATGTCGTAGAGCAGCCCCACCCGCTCGCGGACCTGGTCGCGGACCTCACCGGGTGGCAGGTGCTCCCGCTGGTAGCGCAGGCGGTTCTCGAGCACGAATCGCCCCATCTCCCTCGCTGACTGCAGCTGGAACGAGGTGCGCTGGGTGTTGGCCGCATCGGCGCCCCTGAAGCTCAACCGGTGCTCCAGGGTGACGCGCAGAAGGTCGTTGAACTTGTAGCGCACGCCCAGGTCCAGGTAGACCTGCTTTCCCCCGGTCAGGTTCTCGTCGCTGCGGTAGCCCACCTCGGCGCCTGCGCGGAAGCGCTTGTTGAACTCGGGCTCCTTGACGCGTGCCGTGTTGCTGAAGGGTCTCAACTGCAGGCCCACTGAGCCCCATGCCTCATGCAGGATACGCGGCCGCAGTGGCGAGCGCTCCTGTGCCGCCACGGGCATGACCACGAGCAGGAACAGGCCGGCAAGGCTTCTGCACAGGTTCATCACCAGACCTGCACGGTGAGATCGGGCACATCCACGGCATCCCGGTTGCCACCCACCTCCACGCTCCGCGACACAAGTTCCACACCGCTGTCGCAGTCGTTGGGGCACTCGCTGTAGGTGAAGATGGTGTAGTTGCCTGGCCGCATCCAGCGGAACTCGTATTCACCGTCGGGGCCTGTGCGTGTGTCGTCGTCATAAAAGGCGCCGTCCCCGTAACGGATGTACACGCGGTATTCAGGCACGTAGTACGCATCGCCGGTGGGTTGTCCGGTGTTGTCGTTGTAGTCCACGGCGTAGATGCGGCCGCGGATGAGGGCCTTCCCTCCCTCGCCGGGCTCCTTGGAGCAGGCGGGCAGGAGGGGAAGGAGGGTCAGCAGGATGGGGATCGCACTTCGCATGGTGCGATGTTAAGCGATCGTGAAGGACCGGCGGTCACGTGCCCGCGTAGATCGCCTCCACCTCGGCGGCATACCGCGTCATGATGGGCTTTCGGCGGAGCTTCAGCGTGGGGGTCAGTTCGCCCGCGTCGATGGTCCATTCCGAGCTCAGCAGAGCGATGCGTTTCACTTGTTCCCACTGTCCGAGGCCCTGGTTGGCCTTCTCCACCTCAGCCATGATGCGGTCATGGATCCGCGGTTCACGCACCACGCTGGCGCGATCGGCATAGGGGATGCCCTTGAGCACGCAGTAATCCTGCAGGAAGCCGAAGTTGGGCACGATCAGCGCGGCGGGGAATTTCCGGTTCTCGCCGATCACCATCACCTGTTCCACGAAGCGGGAGGCCTTCAGCTTGTTCTCCATGACCTGCGGCGCCACGTACTTGCCTCCGCTGGTCTTGAAGATCTCCTTTTTCCGGTCGGTGATCCGCAGGAACCCTTCCTTGGTGATCTCGCCGATGTCTCCGGTGTGCAGCCAGCCATCCACGTCGATCGTCTGTGCGGTGAGCTCCGGTTCCTTGTAGTAGCCCTTCATGATGTTCGGACCGTTCACCAGGATCTCGCCGTCGCCGGCGATGCGCACATGAACCCCGGGGATCGGACGGCCAACGGTCCCGAAACGCAGTCCGTCGTTCCGCAGGTCGTTCACGCTCACCACCGGGCTGCTCTCAGTGAGGCCGTAGCCTTCGGTGACCACAATGCCCGCAGCGTTGAAAACCCGCGCTAGCCGGGGTTGCAGCGCGGCACTGCCACTGGCTACAACGCGCACACGGCCGCCCAGTGCGGCCTGCCATTTGCTGAAGATGAGCTTCCGTGCAACGGCAAGTTGCAGGTCGTACCAGGGGCTGCGGCCATGCACGTCATAACGGTGGCCCAGTTCGAGTGCCCAGAAGAAAAGGTTGCGCTTGATGCCTGTAAGGGTCTCCCCCTTTGCCACGATCTTGTCGTAGATCTTCTCCAGCAGGCGCGGCACGGCCGTGAACACATCGGGCGCCACCTCGCGGATGCGGTCGCCCAGGTCATCCATGGACTCCTGGAAGTGGATGCTCACCCCGTTGTACAGATACAGGTACATCAGCATCCGCTCATAGATGTGCGACAGCGGTAGAAAGCTGATGGACCTGGCGTTGTGGTCCACCGGGAATCGAGTGGTGCTGGCGATGGCGTTGGTCAGGATGTTGTTGTGCGTGAGCATCACACCCTTGGGGCGGCCGGTGGTGCCGCTGGTGTAGATGATGGTGGCGAGGTCCTCGCCCTTTACGCTGTCCTTGTAAGCCTGGAAGGTGGGCCGATCCCCCTCGCGGGCCATGGCGGGCACCTCCGTCCAGTGGCGCGCTCCCTCCACACGGTCGAAGGTGAACAGATGCACGAGGTCCGGTGCGGTGGCCTGGGCGGCAAGGGCCTTTGCATGGATATCCGCATTGGAGCTGAAGCATACGCGGCTGCCGCTGTGCATCAGCACATAGGCGTAATCCTCGGCACTGCTGGTAGGGTAGA
>CAZUNW010000107.1:0-6736 GCA_964621425.1 uncultured Chryseobacterium sp.
CGCCTGCTGCACGCGGAGGGTGCCGATCACCTGCGGGTGGTGAGGCCCTGACGCGCCCCTGGAAGTCGCCGGTACGAGATGTGCTGCGTGGCTTGTGAATGATCTGTTAATTCGGTCCGGTCGACTGGGCGAGTGGCTATGTTTGTGTCCGACAGGTAAATGATGTCCATGGAGCGCTGGCGTGACAAGAGATTCTGGTTGGCCTTGGGTCTCTTGCTTGGCCTGCATTTCTGCTTTCCCGGCACCGCACTTTCCTCGCCCCTCGACGCTTCGGTCTATTGTATGGACGCGTGGTCGGCGGATGAGGAGGGGGATTGTGACGACCATGGTCGCCTGTATGCGGCCAGTAGCCTGGCGCTTTCCTTCCTAGGGCATCGTCATCAATGCGTTGAAGCGTATGCGGCTGCGCTCGGCGAGGAACGCCCAGGATGTGCCCTTCTGCCCTCCTGCGGCCTCTTTCCTGCTGCGCCCTGATTGGCCGTAGGCCCTGGATCGTGTTCCAGGGTTTTGGGTCATCAGGCCCTGAGGCGCACTGCGCCCACCTCCCATTGATCTGTTCCCTGCCTCCGCGACCTGTGGTGGCCCATTGAACGAATCCGGTTCAGTCCTGTCATGAGTTCGACCATGTTCATGCGCCGTGCGCACCGCTTTTTCCAGCTTCAGCCCGATGCGGATAGCTACCGTTCCCCAGGCAGCATGCCTGCGGCCGCAATGCCCTGGGTACTGCTGCTCCTCCTGGGCGCATGCTCCGCACATGAAGAGGAGCATCACCAGGGACACGCCCTCGGGCGCTTCACGGCCACGAGGCCCATCTTGACCGATACGGTTGTACAGAAGGACTATGTGGCCCAGATCCACTCGGTTCAGCACATCGAGCTGCGGGCCTTGGAGAAGGGCTACCTTCAGGATATCCTGGTGGATGAAGGTCAACGCGTGAGCGAGGGGCAGTTGATGTTCCGCACGCGCGCCATTCTCTATCAGGCGGAGGTGCAGCGTGCGCAGGCGGAGGCGGAGTTCGCGCGGATCGAATATGGCAACACGCGCATCCTTGCCGATAGCAACGTGGTATCGCCCAATGAGCTGGCCCTGGCAAAGGCCCGGTTTGACAAGGCGCTTGCCGAGCTGAATGCGGCGCAGGTGCATCTGGGCTTCACCGAGATACGGGCCCCTTTTGATGGGATCGTTGGCCGCTTCCATGTGCGGGTCGGCAGCCTGCTGGATGAAGGCGAATTACTCACCGAGCTTTCGGACAACAGCAGCATGTGGGTGTACTTCAATGTTCCTGAGGCTGAATACCTGGCGTTTGCACAGGCCCGGATCGCAGGACAGGGCACCAAGGTGCAGTTGCGGCTGGCGAACGGTCAGCTTTTCCAGGAGCCGGGGGAGATCACCGCCATCGAGTCCGATTTCAATAACACCACTGGCAACATCGCCTTTCGTGCGACATTCTCAAATCCCCAGGGACTATTACGCCATGGTGAAACGGGCAATATCCTGATGGGTACACGGCTTACGGACGTGTTGTTGATCCCACAGAAAGCCACCTTCGAGGTGCTTGACCATCGCTATGTTTTCGTTGTTGGTGATGGGGGCGCGCTCCGGATGACCCGGATCGAGGTCGGCGCTGAGCTTCAGCACCTTTTCGCGGTGCATTCGGGTCTGCGAAAGGAGGACCACTTTCTCTTGGAAGGCCTGCGCAAGGTGAAGGATGGGGACCGGGTGGAAGTGCTGCAGCTTGCCCCCGATTCAGTGCTCCACCACCTCGCGCTCTACGCCGAATGAACCCCTGATCGAGCCTCACAGCCATGTTCAGCAGCTTTATCCAGCGGCCGGTCCTCGCGATCGTCATCTCAGTTCTTATCCTGTTCGTCGGTGGCCTGGCGATGCTTCAACTGCCCACCGCGCAGTTCCCGGAGATAGCGCCTACAACGGTGAACATCTTCGTTTCCTATCCAGGGTCCAGTGCGGATGTGCTTACCCGTTCCACCATCATTCAACTGGAGACGGCGATAAATGGTGTCCAGGGCATGCGGTACATCGCCAGCGATGCCACCAGTGCGGGAGAGGGCACTATCCGGGTGATCTTTGAACCAGGTACGGACCCGAATGAGGCAGTGGTCCGGGTCAAGACCCGCGTGGACCAGGTCATGCCGAACCTGCCCACGTTGGTGCAGCGTGAAGGTGTCATCATCACGCCCGTTCAGCCGAGCATGTTGATGTACATCAACCTCTTCGGGGATGCCGAGGATGCCGACCAGCTGTTCCTTTACAACTATGCCTATACGGAGCTGATCCCAGAGATCCAGCGGATACCCGGGGTTGCCCAGGCGCAGATATTGGGCAGCCGTATATATGCAATGCGGGTCTGGATGAAACCGGACCGCATGCGGGCCTACAAGATCTCCGCACAGGAGGTGATGGAGGCCATGCAAGAGCAGAGCCTGATCGCGCGGCCCGGTCGACTTGGTCAGAGCTCGGGCATCGACGCCCAGGCGCTCGAGTATGTACTTGTCTATCAGGGCCAGTACAATGAGCCAGAGCAGTACAAGGGCATCATCATCAGGGCGAATGAGGAGGGTGAACTGATCCGTCTTGGCGACGTGGCTGATGTCGAGTTGGGAAGCGCCTTCTTTGACATCTATTCGAGCATGGACGGCAAGCCGTCGGCTTCCATTGTTCTAAAGCAGACCCTTGGAAGCAATGCGGGCGAGGTGATCAATGAGGTCAAGGCACGCATGGCCGAGCTCTCCGGCTCCATGCCTCCCGGCATAGGCTATAAGGTTAGTTATGATGTGTCCACGTTCCTGGATGCCTCCATGGAACAGGTGCTACACACACTGCGGGATGCCTTCATCCTGGTCGCGCTCGTTGTGTTCATCTTCCTGGGCGATTGGCGGTCCACGCTAATTCCAATCATCGCAGTTCCCGTATCACTGGTGGGGGCCTTCTTCGTGATGCAGTTGTTCGAACTTTCGATCAACCTGATCACGCTCTTTGCACTCGTATTGGCCATTGGCATCGTTGTGGATAATGCGATCGTGGTGGTGGAGGCGGTGCATGCCAAGATGGAGCAGAAGCATTTGCTGCCGCCTGCCGCGGTGAAGGAGGTGATGGGGGAGAGCGGTGGTGGCATTATCGCCATCACGCTGGTGATGGGCTCGGTGTTCATTCCGATCTCCTTCATGACCGGTCCGGTAGGTGTGTTCTACCGGCAGTTCTCGATCACCATGGCGGGCTCCATCATCATATCGGCCGTGGTTGCACTGACCCTCACCCCCGTCCTGTGCGCCATGCTGATGCGTCCGCCGGCCCATGGTGGCAGAAGCAGATCCATAATGGATCGGGCTGTCCGGACGTTCAATCGGTCATTCGAACGGCTTACAGGTCGGTATGTGTCGGTCCTGGACCGTATCGTCATGCGTCGTGTGCTCACCTTCGGTCTTCTGCTGGCATTTTGTGCCGGCATCTACATGTGAAGATCAGGGCACCATCTACGCGATCATTCAGACGCCACCGGGTTCCACGTTGGAGACCACCAATCAGGTGGCCCAGGACCTGCAACGCATCTGTGCGTCAATTCCGGAGATCCAAAGCGTTTCCTCGCTTGCCGGATATGAGATCATGACAGAGGGGCGGGGTTCGAACGCGGGCACGTGCCTGATCGACCTCAAGCCATGGCATGCACGTGATAAGGACGTGACCGAGGTGATGGAAGAATTGGAGAAGCGCACAAGGGACATAGGTGCGGTCATTGAGTATTTCGAGCCGCCGGCCGTCCCGGGTTTCGGTTCATCGGGTGGCTTCTCTTTGAGGTTGCTGGATAAAACAAACGGCACGGACTACCAGGAGTTCGAGCGTGTCAACAACCAGTTCATGACGGCGCTCGGCGCGCGCAAGGAGCTCACAGGGCTATTCACCTTTTATGCCGCGAACTTCCCCCAATACGAGATGATAATCGATAATAAGCTGGCCATGCAAAAGGGCGTCAGCATTGGTGCTGCCGTGGAGAACTTGAATATCCTGATCGGATCCACCTATGAGCAGGGCTTCATCCGTTTCGGCCGCTTCTTCAAGGTCTTTGCGCAGGCTGCGCCGGAGTATCGACGCTATCCCTCCGACCTGACTTCCTTGTTCGTCAAGAACGAAACAGGGGATATGGTGCCCTACTCATCCTTCATGCACTTCGAAAAGAGGCTCGGTCCCAATGAGATCACCCGGTACAACATGTATAATTCCGCCACGATCCGAGGACTGCCTGTGGCCGGATATACCAGCGGTGATGCCATCGACGCCATTCGGCAAGTGGCAAAGGAGACATTGCCGCGTGGATACGATATCGCATGGGAAGGCCTCTCTTACGATGAATCCCGAAGGGGAAATGAGGCCATCTACATCTTCGCTGTTGTCCTGATGTTCGTCTATCTCATACTCGCAGCACAGTATGAAAGCTTCGTTCTTCCGTTGGTTGTGCTACTGTCCCTTCCCGTTGGATTGCTCGGATCCTTCCTGATGTTGAAGGCTATGGGCCTTGCCAATGATGTATATGCTCAGATCGGCATGATCATGCTGATCGGTCTGCTGGGCAAGAACGCCGTCCTGATCGTGGAATTCGCAGTACAGGAGCAGCGCTCCGGTGCCGGTATTCTGGCGGCGACCATCGCTGGTGCGCGTGCCCGTTTCCGTCCCATCCTGATGACATCCTTCGCCTTCATTGCCGGCCTGATCCCACTTGTGTTCAGCTCCGGAGCTGGTGCACTCGGTAACCGCACCATTGGGTCATCCTCCCTGGGAGGCATGCTCCTGGGTACGCTTGCGGGCGTATTGGTGATCCCTGGCCTCTATTATGCCGCTGCGATGTTGATCAAGGGGCGCAAGTTGATAGAGGATGAACGTGATGAGCCTGTTTCAGAGGAGCTTGTTCGCAACGCACAGGAGGATTCTGACATGCGCTTGACACGGATCAGGCTGAACGCGAGGCTGAGGGACTTCTTCAAACGACGCATGCAGTAAAAGGCATGAACATCTTGACCACCATGGGTATCCGACCATACAGGCCTGCGGTCCGGGCCGTTCATGCTTTGACACGGTTCGGTCGGACCGGGCTTCCCGGTCCGGGCCTGCTGCTACTTCTGCTATTGTTGGGATGTGCACCGCAGTTGGACCTGCGGGAGGCCGACCGTAGGATGCCTTCCACCTATGGGTTCGGCGCGGACAGCACGGGCATGCCGGTCATGGACCGGGCTGCATTTTTCACCGATCCCAACCTGAGGGCATTGATCGATTCCGCACTGGCCTGTAATCAGGAGCTCCAGATCCTGTTGCAGGAAATTGAACTCGCACGCAATGAGACACGTGCCCGCAAGGGCGAATACCTCCCGAAGCTCGGATTGCAGGCGGCCAGTGCAGTTGAGAAGGTGGGCGAGTTCACCCGCAACGGGGCAGTTGAGCGGGAGCTGACCATAGCTGATGGGGCGAGGTTCCCGGAGCCCTTGCCCGATCAGCAATTCGGGTTCCGGGCCTCTTGGGAGGTGGACATCTGGAAGCGTCTTCGAAATGCCAGGAAGGCGGCGAACCTGCGTTATCTGGCGACGGTTGAGGGCAGGAATTTCATGATGACCAACCTGGTGGCCGAGGTGGCATCATGCTACTATGAGCTGCTCGCTCTCGATGCACAGCTGGAGATCCTGCGTAATAGTGTTGCCCTCCAGCAGGATGCGCTCGAGATCATGCGACTGGAGAAAATTGCCGCCAGGGTGACCGAGCTTGCCGTACGGCGATTTGAGGCGGAGGTGTTCCGGGCACGGAGCGACCAGTTCAATATCCAGCAGCGCATAATAGCCACCGAGAACCACCTCAATCTGCTCCTCGGACGATTCCCTGGGCCGATAACGCGTGACCCATCGGCGTTCGATAGCGCGTTGACCGATCCGATGGCCATGGCACCACCAGCGCAGCTGCTTGCGGATCGGCCCGATATCCGGCGTGCGGAGCTCGAACTTGCGGCTGCAAAGCTTGATGTGCGTTCCGCCCGCGCCTTGTTCTATCCCGCACTGGGAGTGACTGCCGGGTTCGGTTTCAATGCGTTCGAGCCTGGACGCCTGTTCACTTCGCCGGCATCATTGGCCTTTGGGATCGCTGGCGACCTGCTTGTCCCGCTGGTCAACCGGAATGCCATCAAGGCCCAGTATGCCAGTGCAGGTGCCCGGCAGATGCAGGCTGTGCATGCCTACGAGCGCACGCTGCGGACAGCATGTCTCGAGGTGCTCTCGGAGCGATCCGGCCTGAACAATCTCCGTAGCAGCTACGACCTCAGAAAGCAGCAGGTTGAGGCGCTGTCGAGTTCTGTCACCCTCTCCAGTACGCTGTTCCGCTCAGCGCGCGCCGATTACATGGAAGTGCTCTTGACGCAGCGGGAGGCCCTGGATTCGAAATTTGAGCTGGTTGAGACACGCAAGCGGCAGTTCAATGCCTGCATCAGACTTTACAAGGCCATGGGTGGAGGGTGGAGGTGAGTTGTATCGGACCTCCGGGAGGATGCAGGTGTCCTTCAGCGGATCCCCAAGGCTTCGTGGAGGTCGGTTATTGCACCCTGCAGTGTCCGGACGTCCTGTACACTGATTCGCAGTGTGCCGGCCTTTTCGTAGACCTTGAAACGCCTGGGTGTGGACTGGACCGTGCGCAGCACGCTCTGGAAGCCATCCCCCTCGAAGAACGGATGCTTCTGGTCCGCGATGAA
>CAZUNW010000107.1:6824-7886 GCA_964621425.1 uncultured Chryseobacterium sp.
GCGCGCGGCGTTCTGCCGTCTCGTTAACATAGCTGTTGGGGATCAGCATCGTCAGATCCGTCTCGATGATGCAATCGTCGCTCTGGTCACGCCGTGAACCCCGGGCCAGTGAGTGGCCGCCCTCCTGCGCATCCTCGAAGAGGTCCTTGAAGTGCTGATCCTTCAGTTCGCGCACGGCTTCCTCCAGGATCTTGTGGTAGGTCTCGAATCCGATGTCGTTGATGAAGCCGCTCTGTTCCGCGCCGAGCAGGTCGCCGGCGCCGCGGATGTCGAGGTCCTTCATGGCGATGTGGATGCCACTGCCCAGGTCGCTGAACTGCTCGATGGCCTGCAGGCGCTTGCGGCTCAGGTCGGGCAGCAGGTGCGGGCTCGGGGCGAGCAGGTAGCAATAGGCCTTCTTGTTGCTTCTGCCCACACGCCCGCGAAGCTGGTGCAGGTCGCTGAGGCCGAAGTTCTGGGCCTCGTTCACGATGATCGTGTTGGCGTTCGGGATGTCGAGCCCGTTCTCCACGATGGTGGTGCACACGAGCACGTCGGTATTGCCCTCGATGAAGTCGAGCATCACATCCTCCAGCTGGTGGCCCTCAAGCTGGCCGTGGCCCACGCCCACGCGTGCTCCGGGAACCAGCTTTCGGATCATGTCGGCGATGAACGTTATGTTCTTCACCTTGTCGTGCAGGAAGTACACCTGTCCACCGCGCGAGAGCTCATACTCGATGGCGCCGCGGATGGTCACCTCGTCGTAGGGCTGCAACATGGTGCTCACAGGGTAGCGGTTCGGGGGCGGGGTGCTGATGATGCTGAGGTCGCGCGCGCCCATGAGGCTGAACTGCAGGGTGCGCGGGATGGGCGTGGCGGTGAGGGTGAGCGTGTCCACCGTGGCGCGCAGGGTCTTCAGCTTGTCCTTCACGTTCACGCCGAACTTCTGCTCCTCGTCGATGATCAGCAGGCCCAGGTCCTTGTATTGCACGTCCTTGCTCACGAGCCGGTGCGTGCCGATGATGATGTCTATCCTCCCTTCCTTGAGGTCCTTGAGGATCTGCGTCTGCTGCGCGCTGCTGC
>CAZUNW010000108.1:0-7865 GCA_964621425.1 uncultured Chryseobacterium sp.
CCTAGGTACCACGCCAGTTCTGTCACCTCCGGCACGTCGCGCTGCCGGTAGAAGACGGTGCGAGACGGGTCCAGCCCGCAGGCCAGCCACGCTGCGGACACCCGGTCGGTGTTCTCACGCATCGCCGCGGCGTCCTTGACCTGCGTCAGGGCGTGCAGGTCGGCGATGAACAGGAAGGAGTCGGCCGTGCTCGTGTTGGCCATGGCCACCGCGGGGCGTATGGCGCCCAGTACGTTGCCCAGGTGGGGCGTACCGGTGCTTTGTATGCCTGTGAGGACGCGGGCCATGGGGAGGGGAGCGCGAAGATAGCCGGTTAGCTTTGCGTCCTTGTCCACACCGCAGCACCATGAACGCCCCGCCGTGCGGGGAGGGGAGGAGCACCGCCTGCCGGCGCTCAAGTGGGCGTTCGCGCCCCTCCGCCTGGCCTACAAACTGTGGTTCAGGCTCATGTTCTGGTCCAGCCTGCTCGTGCTCTATGTGCCGTTCAAGGTGCTGCTCCATCACCCGCGCCGCTACCGTGCCGCGTTCCGGCTCAAGCGCATCTGGGGCTGCTTCCTGCAATGGTCCGGCCTGTTCCCCCAGCGCGTTACGTGGAAGGGCCGGCTCCCCGAACCCCCGTATGTGCTGGTGAGCAACCACAGCAGCTACATCGACATCGTGCAGATGTACAACCTGGTGCCCCACTACTTCCTGATGATGGGCAAGTACGAGCTGCGCCGGTGGCCGCTCTTCCGCATCTTCTTCAAGGACATGGATATCGCCGTGAACCGCGGCAGCCATGTGGAGGCGGCCAAGGCCTTCCGGCGGGCGGCGAAGGCGCTGGACGAGGGCTCCGTGGTGGTGCTCTTCCCGGAGGGAACCATCCCCCACGATGTTCCACGCCTCAAGCACTTCAAGGACGGGGCCTTCCGCCTGGCCATCGAGAAGCAGGTGCCGGTCGTGCCCGTCACCTTCGTGAACCATTGGCGGCTGTTCGGCGACCCGGAGGACCTGCTGAGCCGCGGCCATCCCGGCCTCAGCCATGCCGTGGTGCACCCTGCAGTGCGCACAAGGGGGCTGCGCGAGGGCGATCTGGTAGCTTTGCGCCAGCGTGTGTTCGCCACCATCGAGGCACCGCTCGCCAAGCCATGAAGCTGGATGACGCCACCCTTGACCGCATCGCCGAGCTCGCCAGGCTCGATTTCAGCGATCCCGCCCGCCGCGAGGCGGTGCTGAAGGACATGGAACGTGTGCTCGCCTTCGTGGAGCAGCTTGACCAGGTGGACACCACCGGCGTGGAGCCATTGGTCTTCATGACCGAGGAGGAGAACGTGCTGCGCGATGATGTGGCCCTGCCGGGCGTTTCCAAGCAGGATGCCTTGCGGAACGCCCCGGTGAAGGATAGCGACTACTTCAAGGTTCCACGCGTGGTGGACAAGGGTTAGCCCCTGCCCGCCGCCGCTCCCCGTACCTGCAGCGTATCGCTCCAACGCGCCCGTGGCCGGTCGCCAAGTTCTCGCCATCCGTATACCACCACGATCGTGACCGCACTGGCAACGTTGACCGCGACGAAGGAGGTGACGTATGCGGCATCGCCGCCGTGCCAGTCGGGCAGAACGGGGATGAGGAAGAAGGCGCAGTTGCTCACGATCTGCATGATGAGCAGCACCGTGCCACTGTGCGTCATGTTGTAGGTCCATCCCAGCAGCACCGTGAGGCACGCCATGCTCAGCAGGAACACCGGCCACGGATACCCGTCGGGCACGCCCTCACCCACCAGCAACATCGGCAGGTACCACAGCCCCCAGGGAATGCCCGCCAGCAGGCAGGACACCAGTGCCGAATAGCGCTCCTGCAGCCGGGTCACGCAATACTTCATCCACGCCGTTTCCTCCACGATGGCGATGCCCACGATGAAGGGGAGGTTCCGCACCATGGCGCTGGCGGCATCGGCCAGCCCGGCGAGGCCCTGGCCAGCTCCAAGCCCAGGCCATTCGCGCGAACCGAGCACCACCAGACCGATGACGCCCGCATAGGTGAACATGAACTTCCAGCTGAATGCGAGCATGTACCAGCGCGCACCGGTGCGCCAGTTGAGGAAGGACCCGAACAGGTTGCGCAGCCCTGCCCGTCCCTCCAGATACCACGTCAACAGCACCGCGATCACCAGCGGCCCGAAGGCGCGCATGCGGAACACCATGTGCGCCGTTCCGTCGTCATGCAGGTGTTGCCCCTCCGCCAGACGCATCCAGATGAACCCCACGATACCGAACTGGTAGCTGAGGGCCAGCACCACGAAACTGAGCACCGGATTACGGGCGATGAGGCTGTGCATGGTCGGTGTGGCCTTTCGGGTGGTCAAAGATATCCGCGCCGCTGGGGGTATGGTGCCCGGATGTGCCGTTCAGGCTACCCCTCTACCTTCGCACCACATTCGCGGACCAGCCATGTACGGACATCTCCAGCAGCATCTCCAGAACGAGTTGAAGGCCATCGAGGAGGCGGGCCTCTTCAAGCGCGAACGCATCATCACCAGCGAGCAGGGGGCGGAGATCACCGTCAACGGCCGCACTGTGCTGAACTTCTGCGCCAACAACTACCTCGGGCTGAGCTCCCATCCCGACGTGGTGGCCGCCGCCCATGCCACGCTTGACTCCCATGGATACGGTATGAGCAGTGTGCGCTTCATCTGCGGCACACAGGACATCCACAAGGAACTGGAGCGGAAGCTGGCGGATTACCACGGCACCGAGGATACCATCCTCTACGCGGCGTGCTTCGATGCGAACGGCGGTGTGTTCGAGCCACTGCTGGGCGAGGAGGATGCGATCATCAGCGATGCGCTCAACCACGCCAGCATCATCGACGGTGTGCGCCTGTGCAAGGCGAAGCGCTATCGGTACGCCAACAACGACATGGCCGACCTCGAGGTGCAGCTCAAGGCGGCACGGGCCGATGGGGTCCGGCACATCATCGTGGTCACGGACGGGGTGTTCAGCATGGACGGCATCGTGGCCGACCTGAAGGGCGTTTGCGACCTGGCCGACCGCTATGAGGCCCTTGTGATGGTGGACGAGTGCCATGCGGCCGGCTTCATCGGGAGAACGGGCCGCGGCAGCGTGGAGCACTGCGGGGTGATGGGCCGTGTGGACATCATCACCGGCACGCTGGGCAAGGCTCTTGGCGGCGCAATGGGCGGCTACACAACGGGTCGCAAGGAGATCATCGAGATGCTCCGGCAGCGCAGTCGCCCCTACCTGTTCAGCAACTCCCTGGCCCCTTCCATCGTGGGTGCCAGCATCGCCGTCATCGACCTGCTGAGCCGTACCACCGAGCTTCGCGATCGCCTGGAGCGCAACGTGGACCGGTTCCGCAGCGGCATCGAGGCGCAGGGCTTCAGGACCCGCGGCGCGGGTGCAGCCATCGTGCCCGTCATGCTCGGTGACGCCAGGCTGAGCCAGGTGATGGCCGACAGGCTGCTCGAGGAGGGCATCTATGTCATCGGCTTCTTCTATCCGGTGGTGCCCAAGGACACGGCCCGCATACGCGTGCAGCTCAGCGCGGCACACACCGACGACCACATCGACCGGGCCCTGGCCGCCTTTGGCAAGGTGGGCCGTGAGCTCGGCGTCATCGGCTGATCGACGGATTTCCGGGTTCGGTCCGTTCCGACTAATTTCCCCGTCCCCCGGACGAGGGTCCGGGGAAGACCCGCCCTCATCCATGGTCCGCATATCCACGCGCAACAAGCTCCTCATCGCCGCCGCCCTTTTGGGCGGGGTGATGTTCACCTCCGCCTTCCAGGCCTACGAACTGCCCAATGTGGGGTCCGCGGTGCCGGTGAACCAGTTCGTCAACTTCGAGAGCGCCCATGTGCATCCGCTGGACCTGACCCCGGACGGCACGAAGCTGCTTGCCGTGAACACGGCCAACAACGCCCTGGAGGTGTTCCAGGTGACGCCCAACAACCTGCTCCTGCAGGCCAGCATCCCGGTGGGGCTCGATCCGGTTACGGTGCGTGTGCGCAGCAACACCGAGGCGTGGGTGGTGAACCAGGTGAGCGACGAGGTGAGCATCGTGGACCTTACCCAGAACATCGTGGTGCGCAGCCTGCTCACCGAGGATGAACCGGCCGACGTGGTCTTCGCCGGCGGAAGCCCCGCCACCAAGGCCTTCGTTTCATGCGCCGGCCGCGAGAGCGTGCAGGTCTTCAACCTGGCGGACCTGGGCGCGGCACCCACCGAGGTGCTGCTCAAGGGCGAGCAGCCCCGCGCACTGGCCGTGAGCCCCAATGGCAGCACCGTGTACTGCGCCTTCTTCGAGAGCGGCAACGCCACCACGGTGCTGAACGGCAACACCTTCTTCAACTTCCAGCACGGCACAAGCCGGTTCGGCATCTGTTCTCCCCAGGGCGGCTGCACGGTGATCCCCAACGACGTGTCCAACCCCGCCGGCCCCTACGGCGGAGTGGTGCCCGTGCCCAATGCCGGCACCGGATTCAACCCGCCGATGAACCCGGCCAATCCCACCAGCCTCATCAATACGCACAGCATCATCGTGCGGAAGAACGCCGCAGGCCAATGGTTGGACGACAACGGGGGCAACTGGACCAACATGGTCTCGGGCACGGCCGCCGGCAAAGCCAGGGTCTCCGGGTGGGACATGCCCGACCGTGACGTGGCCGTGATCGACGCCACCGCTCCGAGCACCGCTGGCGTGCAGTACCAGACGCGCCTGGGCAACATCCTCATGGCCATGGCGGTGAACCCGTCCACCGGTCAGGTGAGCGTGGTGGGCACCGACGCAACCAATGAGGTTCGCTTCGAGCCTGTGCTCAATGGCCGTTTCCTGCGCGTGAACATCGCGCGATTCGGCGCGGTGGGCGGTGCCAGCGCCATCACCGACCTCAATCCCCACCTCACCTATGCCACCCCGAGCGTGGCCCCATCCCTGCGCAAACAGTCCATCGGTGACCCGCGCGGCATCGCCTTCACGGCCGATGGCACCAAGGCCTATGTCACCGGCATGGGGTCCAACAACATCGTGGTGATCAACAGTGATGGCAGCCGCAACCTGACCGACCCCATCACGGTGGGCGAGGGTCCCACTGGCATCAAGCTGAACGCCGCCGGTACACGCGCCTTTGTGCTCAACAAGTTCGAGGGCACGGTGAGCACGGTGGATCTTGCCACCAACAAGGAGGTCGCCCGCGCCAACTTCTTTGATCCCACCCCGCTGGTGATCAAGGCCGGGCGCAAGCACCTCTACAACACGCACCTGGGTTCGGGCACGGGCCACATCTCCTGCGGAAGCTGCCACGTGGATGGCCGCTGGGACCGCCTGGGCTGGGACCTGGGCGACCCCGCCCTGCCGATGGACACGGTGGACGGAAAGGTGCTGCACCCCATGAAGGGTGTGAAGACCACCCAGTTCCTCATCGACATCATCAACCGCGGAAGGGGCAACCTGCACTGGCGCGGGGACAAGCGCAACTTCGGCGAGTTCGCCGGGGCTTTCGAGCATCTGCAGGGCCTGGCGGCGCCGAAGTCCCCTGCCGAGATGCAGGAGTTCGCTGACTTCCTGGCGGCCACCTGGTATGTGCCCAACCCTTTCCGCACCCTGCGGCCCGAGACAGAGTCGAGTACCCTGCGCCTCAACCCCAACCGCGTGCGTGGTGCGGGTACAACCTTCCAGACCATTCCCCCTTCGGTGAACCTGTTCGTGAGCGTGCAGGTGAACTGCTCCCACTGCCACAACGCACAGACGGGACGCGGTGAACTGCCCGGCAATGGGAACGTGGCCGGCACGGGCGCGAACACCCTCGTGGACTTCACCCCCAACCGCAACATGGCCTCCGACCTCCGGAGCACGTATCGCAAGAACGGTTTCTTCTACAATACGACGGAGTGCACCAGCGGTTTCGGGATGATGAGCGAGGGTGTGATGGAGACCTGGTTCAACGGCTCGGGAGTGGGCAATTACCTGGGCGATTACGAGCCGGAGCTCCTCTCCTGGTCGGGAGGCATCAACGCGGCCAACAGCCCCCAGAGCTTCAACACCACCAACTTCCCGCTCGCCAACAACGTGGTGCAGGACGCCATGCCCGCCGTGGGTTTCCGGGAGACGCTCAACGGCGCCACGGTGGGAAGTACCACCCGCCTGAACACCTTGAAGACCCTGGCCAACGACCGTTCCTCCGAGTACGGCCTCATCGTGAAGGGTCGCTACGGGGGGGTGATGCGCGGCTTCTACTACCTGGGCAGTGACAACTACCAGAGCGACCAGGCCGGCCAGACGGTCACCCACGCGCAGCTGGTGGCCTCCGCCCAAGGCTCGGGCGGACCGTTAAGCTGGACGCTCGTTCAGCCGACCACCAAGGTGCGTATGGGCGTTGACGCCGATGCGGACGGCGTATTGGACCAGGACGACACCCATGCCCGGGTGAATCTGCGCATGTTCCTTGACGGCCCCTACCAGAGCGGCGGCATGCGCGCTGACCTGGGTCCGGCGGGCCTGCTCCCGGCCACCGACCCTTACGGCCTTGGCGCGCAGGTGGCGCCCGACGTGCTGGCCCGCCAGGGCATGACCGCCCCGGTGGATTGGGCGCTGGTGGAACTGCGCAACAGCAACAACCCGGGCCAGTTGATGGCCAGCCGGGCCGTGCTGGTCCAGCGCTCCGGCGACATCATGATGCCCGGTGGGGAGCAGACGGTGACCTTCCCCAACATGCCGGCTGGCAATTACCACGTGGTGGTGCGCCACCGCAACCACTTGGGGGTGATGACCTTCCAGCCTGTCCTGCTGCGCGATTGGAGCACGATGATCGACCTCACCGATCCGGCCACGCCCACCCACGGCTCTGACGCCCGCCGCAACCGCAGCGGGGTCATGGTGCTGTGGGCCGGGGACGTGACCGGCGAGGGCACCATCAAGTACACCGGCAGCGGCAACGACCGCGACCCCATCCTCGTGGGTGTGGGTGGCACGATCCCCACGGCCACCGCGTCCGGTTACCTCGACGAGGACGTGAATCTGGACGGCCTGGTGAAGTACACGGGCAGCAACAACGACCGCGACCCGATCCTGCAGACGGTGGGTGGCACCCTGCCTACTGCGGTGCGGACCCAACAGTTGCCCTGATGATGTAAGCGTCTGATAGTCAATAGATAAGCGCGGGCGGAGGGATGGTATTCCTCTCGCCCGCGGCCGTTTCTTGGCGGGCGCGGTGGATGCTGGTGTGGGCAAGTTCCTACGGAGCTCTTTTGCGCGTTCGTGGAAACGTACTAACTTCGCGGCCCCTTCCGAGGGAGGTGTATCCAATACCGACGCCCGTGGCATCGACAACGCATACGACGAGCATGGCCAACAAGGCCACCGTCACGAAGGAATGGCTCCTTGTGGACGCCGAGAATGAAACGCTGGGACGCCTTGCCAGCATGGTGGCCATGCTGGTGCGTGGCAAGCACAAGCCCACCTTCACGTCCCATGTGGACACCGGTGACCATGTGGTGGTGATCAATGCCGACAAAGTGCGGCTGACCGGCACCAAGATGGACGACAAGGAGTACCAGCGCTTCAGCGGGTACCCCGGCGGCCGCACGGTGGAGGTTGCAGGCAAGCTGCACCGTCGGAAGCCCACGGCGCTGGTGGAGATCGCCGCGCGCGGCATGCTGCCGAAGACCCGCCTGGGCCGCGCCCAGTTCAACAACCTGCACGTGGTGGCCGGGACCGAGCACAAGCACGGTGCCCAGAACCCCCGCAAGATCGACCTGAACAGCATCAAGTAAGATGGAGCCCATCAATACCATCGGTCGCCGCAAGACCTCCGTGGCCCGTGTGATCCTCACCGAGGGCAACGGCGCCATCACCGTGAACGGTGTTGAAGG
>CAZUNW010000109.1:0-7834 GCA_964621425.1 uncultured Chryseobacterium sp.
GCGTGGACCGCGGCCTGCGTGACGGCGGGCTTGCGCGCAGCACCCTGGCCACCGCGGGCAGCGCCACCCTTGGCCTGGGCGCCAACGCGGAACACCGGTTCGCCACCACGCTCACCTACCGCCAGCTGCGCATCCTGGACAGCGGCCTCACGGCCCAGCGACCGGAGGACACCTACCTCCTGCGCATCGACCACGACCTGACACTGGGCAAGGGCCTTGCCGTGTGGGACCTCTTCTATGAACTGGGCTCGGGGCTCGAACAGCAGCGGGAGTTCCTGTACGTGGAAGTGCCGGCCGGGCAGGGCCTTTACATCTGGAATGACTACAACGGGAACGGCATCAAGGAGCTGAACGAGTTCGAGCAGGCCAATTTCGGCTACGAGGCCAACTACATCCGCGTGTTCGTGCCGAGCAACAGCTACGTGCGCACCTTCAGCAACCAACTGAGCGCCTCGCTCGACCTACGTCCATCCGTGGCCTGGGGGGGCAGGCCCGGCCTGCGGGGTGTGCTGGCCCGGTTCTCGGACCTCGCCTCGTTCCGCAGCGATCGCAAGACCAGCACCGATGACCTGGTGCAGGCCATCGACCCCTTCCGCATCGACCCTGCCGACACGCTGCTCACCGCCTTCACAAGCTCCATGCGGAACACCTTGTTCTACGACCGGACCAGCCCGCGGTGGAGCGTGGACCACACCTACCAGAACGACCGGACGAAGACACTGCTGCTGAACGGCTTCGAATCACGCCTGCGCGAGCTCAACCAGGTGCGGGTGCGCTGGAACGTGACCCAACATTGGACCGCCGATCTGGAATCGGAGGCGGGACGCGTGGCGAACGCATCCGACCTGCTGAGTGGGCGCACTTACAGCATCAGGCAGTACAGCACAAGGCCGCGGATCACCTGGCGACCCGGTACGGACCTGCGTGCGGCCCTGAGCTACAGGTACACCGACAAGACGAACCGCGAGGAACTGGGCGGGCAGGCCGCCGAGCTGCAGAACGTGGGGCTGGAGGTGCGCTGGAACACCGCGGGCAAGGGAAGCGTGCAGGCCAACGTGGACCTGGTGGACATCCGCTTCGATGGCGACCCCAACACCAGCCTGGGCAACGAGATGCTCGGCGGCCTGCGCACCGGCACGAACTATACCTGGGGTGTGACCGTGCAGCGCCGCCTGAACCAGAACCTTCAGGTGGACATCACCTACAACGGCCGCAAGAGCGACGGCACACCCACCGTGCACGTGGGCGGAGCGCAGATCCGGGCGTTCTTCTGATCCGGACTTACTTCAGGTCGAAGGAGGCCCTGCCCACCTTCCCGCCGCTCTCGTACACCTCCACGTTGTATTTCCCGGTGCGCAGTTCACCAGTGGCGGTCCAGAACATGCAGGCATCAACAGGAACGCCCTGGTAGTTCACCTCACGCTTCACGCTGAACTCCCCCTCCACGCCATCGAACCGGAAGCGGTTGTTGGCCTCGCTGGCGGGCAGCACCTTGCCATCGGGGCTGATGATGCGCATGTAAAGAACCTTGTTGCCGGAGCGTGCCACACGGTTCTCGCCAAGGGTGAAGCAGCATTTGACCATCTCGGCCTTCTTGGCGCGGTCGGTATCCACCTGCTTGCCGTTGTTGCGCAGCAGCACGGCGCCGGCGGACATGGTGGTCGCCGTTAGCACCGAACCCTTGGCGATCAGCGCCTGCTGCTCGGCGCTCTGCTGCTCCAAGGCGTCCTTCTGGCCCTTAACCGTGCCGAGCTCCTGCGTCAGGTTGGCCTTGTCCGCCGTGAGCTGCAGGTTGGCCTGGTTGAGCGAATCGATGGTGACCACGTAACCCTTCATGATCTTCCGCAGCGTCTCTGCCTCCTTCTGCGCCTTGGCCAGGCTGTACTTGCCGCGCTTCACCTGGTCGAGCAGGTTCTCGATCTGTTCCTTCTGAGCGTCCATCTCGGTGCGCAGCTGCTCGTTCTCCGTCTCCAGCGTGTCGTATTGGGCCAGCATTTCCTCCAGCATGCGGGTCACGTTCTCCTTCTCACCCGAGACCTTCACGTTCTCGGCCTGTTCGACCCGGACCTCCTCCTTGCTCTGCATCAGGAGGTAGAGCATCACCACGTTGCTGATCAGCAGCAGCACCACCAGCGCGAGCAGTGCGGCGTTGGAGCGTGACTTGGGGGCCTGGGGGTGGTTGCCGGATGCGTCCATAACGGTTATGTCTCAGGCCGCTAAATTACCGGGGTCGAAGGGGGGCTTTCCAGCCGCTCCACGCACTTTTCAACACGCCGACCGGGATGAGAACGGACCTTGTGAAAGGCATGGGGCGATGGCTGCGGGATGCGGCCGACCTCTTCGTGCCGCGGCGCTGCAGTGCGTGCGACCGACCCCTGATGGCCACGGAACCGGCCCTCTGCCTGCCCTGCGTGATGGATCTCCCGCACACGGGCATGCACTTGCAGGAAGGCAACCGGGTGGAGCGCCTCTTCCAGGGGAAGGTACCCGTGGAGGCCGCCGCCGCCTTGCTCCGGTTCGACCGGGGGGGACGCGCCCAACGCATGCTGCACCGCCTGAAATACCAGGGTGATCAGGCCGTGGGGCTGGCACTGGGGCGATGGATGGGCGAAGCATTGCGCAGCAGCCCGCGCTTCACCACGGTGGACCACGTAATGGCCGTGCCGCTCCACCCCGCCAGAATGCGGCAACGCGGATACAACCAGAGCCAGGTGCTGGTGGACGGTATCCGCGAGGTATGGCCTCTCCCCGAGCCCAACAAGGGACTTCTGCGGGTTGTGCCCACATCATCCCAGACGCGCAAGGGGCGGCTGGACCGCTGGAACAATGTGAAAGGGGCCTTCGAGCCAGGGGATGCCAGGGAGCTGACCGGGGCCCACGTGCTTCTGGTGGACGATGTGATCACCACGGGCGCCACGCTGGAGGGATGCATCCACGCCCTGCGCGTGGTGCCAGGCCTGCGGGTGAGCGTGTGCACTGCGGCAACCGCCTGAAAGGGCGGCATGCCACCCCTCCGATACCTTTGGCCTCCCATGGATGCCGATCTCGAACTGCCGCACACCAACGACCGCGTGAAGCTGTACACCGCTCTCGTTCCGCAGCTGCGGGCACTGCTGGCGGAGGAGCGGGACGTGGTGGCCGCCATGGCCAATGCGAGCGCGGCGTTGCACCAGGCCTTCGGCTGGCACTGGGTGGGCTTCTACCGGGTCATGGGCGCCGAACTGGTGCTGGGACCGTTCCAGGGACCCGTGGCGTGCATGCGCATCGGCTTCGGGAAAGGGGTCTGCGGTACCGCCTGGAAGCAGGAGCGTACGATCGTGGTGCCCGATGTGGAGCAATTCCCCGGGCACATTGCCTGCAGCGCATTGAGCCGCTCGGAGATCGTGGTACCACTGCGCGACCGGCACGGCCGGGTGGCCGCCGTGCTTGACATCGACAGCACCGCACTGAACGACTTCGGCGACGTGGACGCACACGCCCTGGCCCAGGTGGGTGCGCTGCTGGAACCCCTCTTCGAATGAACAGGTCCCTGCTAAGCGCGCTGCTCCTGCTCGCCGCCTGTGCACAGGTGCGCGAACCGGCCGGAGGGGCCAGGGACGAAACCCCTCCACAGCTGGTGGCGGCCGAACCCCCGAGCGGCACGGTGCGCTTCAACGGCACGACCATCCAGCTGTCCTTCGATGAGCGCATCGACCTGCGCAAGGTCCGGGAGAACCTTCTGGTCTCGCCCCCGATGGACCCGGCACCGGAGGTGATACGTTCCGGCCCTCGCGATGTGCGCATCGACCTCAAGGCCCCCCTGGCGCCCAACACCACCTATGTGTTGAACCTGGGCCAGGCCGTGGTGGACCTGACGGAGGGCAACCCGGCGCAGGACTTGGTCCATGTGCTAGGTACCGGCGACAGGGTGGACAGCCTGGAACTGAAGGGCATCGTCCGCCATGCATACACAGGCGCGGCCGAGGGCGGTGTACAGGTGCTGCTCTACCCGGAGGGCGACACCTCCGCCTTCACCAGTGGGAGACCGCTGTACGTGGCGCGGAGCGATGCCGACGGCCATTACCGCCTGCATAACCTGGCCCCCGGAAGCTACACGCTGCGGGCCCTGCGCGACTTGAACGGCGACCTCCGCCATGACCTGCCGGCCGAGGAGATCGCCTTCGCGACCGGCACAGTGGTTCTTCCTGGCGACAGCGCAGATCAGATCCTGCGGCTCTACCGCGAACCGGGTCCAACCCCCCAAGTGATGGACGAACGCGTGCTTCCAGAAGGAGCGTTGCAACTCGTCTTTTCCCGCCCCGTGGACAGCCTGGTGCTGGATGCCGAACCCGGAGGACCGCGACCGGGCTGGCTGCAGGAGTGGTGCACGGGCCGGGATACCCTGCTGGCATGGCCGCTGGACACCACATTGCTGCACGGGACAGCTGTGATCGTGCGCCCGGACGGGGCGCTGCCGGACACGGTGATCTACCGCCATCCCCTGCGGCCCGTCTTCAACCTCGCCCTGAGCGCCGGAGCCCCCACCCCACGGGGGGTCCCTTTGCATGCGGGGCGACCCGTGGAACGCGTGGATACCGACCGGATCGTGGCCGTCGGCCCCGGTGCCGACAGCGTTCGTGTGACGGTGGAGCGCGACAACAATGACCAACGCATGCTGGTGCTGCGCGCGGAAGGTCCGGGTACGGCCTCCATACTCCTGAAGCCCAAGGCAGTGCGCGACATCCTAGGAGGTTGGAACGACAGCCTGGTGGTGGCGATGCGGGCGGCACAGCCTGGCGCCTTCGGCACCCTTGCCCTGACCTTCGCTGATCCCTTGAACACCCCGCTGATCGCCCTGCTCCAGGATGCCCAAGGCCGCGTGGTGCGGCGCCAGGAGGTGCGGGGAGATGCGCCTTCGGTGACGTGGGAGGGGCTGACCGGAGGTCGATACACCATCCGGGTGATCCGCGATGCCAACGGGAACGGCCGCTGGGACCCGGGACGATGGCGGCAACAACTGCCCCCGGAGGAGGTGCTTACCCACCCGGACCCGGTGAACGTGAGGGCCGGCTGGGACGTGGACGTGAACTGGATCCTGCCCTGACCTGTTTTTTCAAGCTGCTGGCAACGTCCTCGACCCGGCCAGCGTCACTCCCTTGTTCCCGCCCCGCTCATGCACAGCCCGGATCCATCCACCTGTTCTACCTTTCAACTCCGGCCCGGTACCGTTCGGGCCGGCCTGACGCCCATGAAGCGCTACCTGTTGCTCCTGCTGCCCATGCTGGCGGCCATCGGTACCCAGAAAGCACACGGACAGGGCGTAGTGCCCACGATGGGCAAGGAATTCTGGCTGGGCTTCATGCAGAACTACCAGGGCAACCCCACCCAGAGCCTGGACATTTTCATCAGTTCGCCCGTGGCCACCGTGGGGGTGGTGACGATGCCGCTGGTGGGCTTCAGCCAGGCCTTCAACGTCACGCCGAACATCACCACCACGGTGTCCATCCCCATCCCTACGGCGATGCACTTCCAGTCCGACATCATCGACAACAAGTCGGTGCTGGTGCAGACCCAGGATACCGTGGCCGTGTTCGCCATCAATTTCGAGCAGTACACCGCAGATGGCACCACCGTCTACCCGGTGCAGTCGCTCGGCACCGAATACCGCATCCATGCCTACGGGGGCCTCACCGGTGTGGCCGGTCTCGCCTCCGAGTTCCTCATCGTATCCACGCAGGATGACACCGAGGTGGAGATCACCACCACCGTGAACACGGAGGGCGGCCACCTGGCCGGTGTGCCGTGGACCGTTCAATTGGACTCTGGACAGACCTACCAAGTGAAGGCGGCGACATCCAACGTGACGGACGACTTCACCGGAAGCACCATTGTGGGCACGGCCCAAAGCGGCAGTTGCAGGCCCTTCGCGGTCTTCAGCGGCTCGGTTTGCACCAACGTACCGTCGGGCTGCTTCGCCTGCGACCACGTCTGCGAGCAGAACCTGCCGCGCAACGTATGGGGGCGGAAGTACTACTCCGTGCCCTTCAACACCACCAGCGGACATACCTACCGCATCCTGGCCGACCAGATCGGCACGGCGGTGACCGTGAACGGCGGGGCGCCCATCAACCTGAACGCAGGCCAGTTCGTGGAGGTGAACGCCTACGGCCAGGCCGCCTGCTTCGAGGGCAACGTGCCCTTCAGTGTGGCGCAGCTCATGGAGGGCATCACCTGCGGCGGCAACGGTGACCCCGCCCTGCTGATCCTGAACGCCGAGGAGCAGCAGATCGACAACATCACCTTCAGCACGGTCTCCTCATCCGTGATCACGAACCACTTCCTGAACATCGTGACGGAGACCGCCAACGTGAACCAGGTCTCGCTGGACGGTGTGCTGATCCCCGCGGCGAGCTTTGCGCCCTACGCCTCCTGCGCCTCCACCAGCTATGCCAGCGTTCCGCTCACACAGGGCAGCCATACGCTCACCTGTCCCGGTGGCCTTTCCGCCTACGTCTATGGCATGGGATCGGCCGAGAGCTACGCCTACTCGGTGGGTTCCTTCACCCCCCTGCCACCGCTGAACATCGACTCGGTGTATTGCGGCGTGGACAGCACAGGCACACTCACCCTGGCCCCGCCGAACCCGCTGTTCAACCCGTACTGGACGGTGCTGTCCAACCCGGGAGACACCCTCTACGTGGGCCTCTCCTACACCTTCACCCCGCCGGGTAGCGATGTGTACGTGGTCACCGGATCGGAGAACCTCAGCCAGTGTGAGGAGCAATACTTCTTCAGCGTGGAGGTGGACGCCCCCCCCCAGCTCACGCCCACAGCCAACGGGGTGCCATCACCGGCGTTCATCACGATCTGCGAATACGAGACCGTTCAACTGAACGTGGACGTCAACCCGCCGGGGACCTACCTCTTCAACTGGTGGCCGGATGCCCAGCTGGACGACGGTTCCCTGCAGAACCCGGTCGCCACTCCCACCCAGAGCGGCTGGTACTACGTGAGCGTGAGCACACTGAACGGTTGCGCCGTGAGCCTGGACAGCGTGTACATCGATGTGGTGCAGGGCGACATCCTGCTGCATGAGGCCAGTACCGCCGTGGACGCGCTCTGCCTGGGAGATTCCTCCCAGCTGGACCTGCAGGTCCACCAGGTGATCTTCGAGGACCTGTTCGACGGGGTGCTGTCACCCGCCTGGGGTTCCGTGCAAGGCGGTGCCATCGGGAACGGCTGCGGTTCCGTGTTCGGGAACGCCCTCTACTTCAACGGAGCCAACCCCCGCCAGGCAGCCACCGGCGCCTTGAACGTGGTGAACGGGGGCAGCATCAGCTTCGCCATCAAGATCGGAGCCGCGGCCCCGCCCTGTGACGATGCCGACCCCGGAGAGGATGTCGTCCTGGAGTACTCCACGAATGGCGGTGCGACGTGGACCGTGATCACGACCCTGTGGGAGTTCCAGTACCCGAACTTCGCGACCGTATCGGTACCCATCCCGGCCGGGGCGCAGACGGCGGCCACCCTGTTCCGCTGGCGACAGCTCAACAGCAGCGGCCCGGGCAACGACAACTGGAGCCTGGACAACGTGGCCATTGGCGCGCAGGACACCAACGGCCTTACCATCGCCTGGACACCCGCGAACACCTTGAGCGCAGCGAACATCACCGACCCGATGGCCTATCCCACCAGCACGGGCTGGTATGTGGTGGAGAGCACCGTCACCGGAACGCAGTGCAGCTACAGCGACTCGGTGTTCATCGAGGTGGGAGCCCCCTTCAGCATAGCCATGACACCCGACACAGGCATCTGCGACCTGGGCGGCATCCAGCTGAACGCCGCACCGAGCTCG
>CAZUNW010000110.1:0-4435 GCA_964621425.1 uncultured Chryseobacterium sp.
CTCTACACCGCCCGCCGCTGAGCCACCCCCCATTGGCTACCTTCGCCATCGGACCATGAAGCGGCACCTGCACTGCCTCCTCCTGCTGTGGCTGCTCCCGGCCGGCCTCCTGGCGCAGATGACCGGGCCGGTTAAGGGCATCAAGACCGAGCACCTGCCCAACTTCGACCAACGGCGCTTCCACTTCGGCTTCCTGCTGGCCTATAACACCGCCGACTTCTTCCTGAAGCTCAACCCCCAGGCCTATTCCCGCGACAGCGTGCTCGCCATCGACCACCTGCGCAAGCCCGGCTTCAACCTGGGCATCATCGCCTCGCTGAACATGACCACCAACCTCAGCGTGCGGTTCCTGCCCTCACTCTCCTTCCAGGACCGCGTGCTGCGCTACCGCTTCCGAAACAGCGACGGCAGTGAGCAGGTGTTCGAGAAGCCGGTGGAATCCACCTACCTGGAATTCCCCCTGCTGCTGAAGCTTCGCAGCGACCGGATCAACAACTTCGCCGTTTACGTGCTGGCCGGAGGAAAGGCGGCGCTCGACATGGCCAGCCAGAAGGACGTGAACAACGCCATCGATGACGAGGTGGTGGTGAAGCTGAACCGGTTCGACTACGCCGGCGAGGTGGGCGGTGGCCTCGACTTTTTCCTGCCCTACTTCAAGTTCGGCATCGAGCTCAAGACGGGCATCGGCATACCGAACCTGTTGATCGACGACGGCACGCGCTTCAGCGCTCCGTTGCAGGGCATCCGTACCAAGACCTACGTGCTGACCTTCACCTTCGAGGGATGACGATGGACCGGCGGACGGTGGAGCTGGCGCTGGCGCCCTCCGAGGCCGCCGATCCGGTGATCGTCCGCGCCGCGGCCCTGGAGGCCGCCGGTGCGGCGCCCGATGGGGCGCTCTCGCACCGGGTGATGCGCCGCTCGATCGACGCACGGAGCAGGCCGCCCAGGGTGCGGCTGCGCGTGGAACTGCTGACAGGCAACGACGCGGATGCAGGTGCTGATGCCCCGCCCCCGCTGCGGGACGTGCGCAACGCGCCCGTGGTGCACATCGTGGGCTGCGGACCGGCGGGACTGTTCTGCGCCTTGCGCGCCATTGAACTGGGCCTGCGACCCGTACTGCTTGAACGCGGACGCGACGTACGCGCACGGCGCCGCGACCTCGCCGCCATCAACCGGCAGCACGTGGTGGACCCCGACAGCAACTACTGCTTCGGCGAGGGCGGTGCCGGCACCTACAGCGACGGCAAGCTCTACACCCGCTCCAACAAGCGGGGGGACGTGCGCGGCGTGCTCACCAGGCTGGTCGCGTATGGTGCATCACGGGACATCCTCGTGGATGCCCATCCGCACGTGGGGACCAACAAGTTGCCCGGCATCATCACCGCCATGCGCGAGGCCATCCTCGCCGCCGGGGGTGAGGTACACTTCGGCCGGCGCGTCACCGACCTGCTGCTCGACAAGGGCCGGCTGCGCGCCGTGCGCACACACGACGGCACGGAGCTCGGCGTGGAACGATTGGTGCTGGCAACGGGACACAGCGCGCGGGACGTCTTCAGGCTGCTGCACCAGCGCGGGGTGCGCATCGAACGGAAGGACTTCGCCCTGGGCGTGCGTGTGGAGCACCCGCAGGCCGTGATCGACGCGATGCAGTACCACTGCGTCACCCGCGATCCATTGCTGCCACCCGCCAGCTACAGCCTGGTGGAGCAGGTGGACGGCCACGGGGTGTACAGTTTCTGCATGTGCCCCGGCGGCATCATCGCGCCCTGCGCCACCGCCCCGGACGAGGTGGTCACCAACGGCTGGAGCCCCAGCAAGCGCAACAACCCGTTCGCCAACTCGGGGCTGGTGGTGGACACCCGCTCCATGCGCATCGATGGCGGGGCGCTCGCTGGCATGGATGCCCAGCGCGCCGTGGAGCATGCTGCGTGGCACGCGGCCGGTGGCAGCCAGCGTGCACCGGCCCAGCGCCTGGACGACTTCATCGCGGGCAGGTTGAGCGCCGACCTGCCGGAATGCAGCTACCCGCCCGGCATCGTGAGCGCTCAGCTCCGTGAGCTGCTGCCCGCACCGGTGGCGCACAGGCTGCGGGAGGCGCTGGTGCGCGTGGGCAGGCGGATGCGCGGATACCGCACCAACGAGGCGGTGCTCGTGGCCGTGGAAAGCCGCACCAGCAGCCCCGTGCGCATCCCCCGAGACCCGGACACCCTCGAGCACCCGGATGTGGCGGGCCTGTACCCGTGCGGGGAGGGCGCGGGCTACGCCGGTGGCATTGTGAGCGCGGCGATGGACGGCATGCGGGTGGCCGAGCGGATCGCCGCCGTGGTGCTGATCCCCTAGGACCTGCGTGGCGAGCGCCGCTCGAACTCCATGCAGAGCGCCGTGGCCGCCATGGCCACGTTCAAGGATTCGGCACCACCGCCGCCCGGTACACGGAGCGAGCTGTCAACCTGCCGCTGCACGGCGGGGGACAGGCCGTGCGATTCGCTGCCGAGCACGAGCACGGCGGGACGCGGCAGTGGGGCGTCGAACACCGGGGTGCCGGCCATGTCGGCGGCGAAAACGGTGGCGCCGGACGCACGAGCGGCGGACAGCCGTGCGGACAGGTCGACAGTGCGCACCTCAACCCGCAGAACCGAGCCCATGCTGGCCTGAACGGTCTTGGGGTTGAAGACGTCCACCGAACCCTCCGCGCACCACACGCGCTGCACACCGAACCAGTCCGCCAGACGCACGATGGTACCCAGATTCCCGGGATCGGCGACCCCGTCCAGCGCGAGCACGAGCTCATCGGGCGCGAGCGCGCCGTCGGCGGCCGGCACGGGGATGTCCACCACCGCCACGAGCTCGTTGCCATGCTCGAAGGTGCCGAGCCGTTCCAGCCGGTGCGGCGGCGCCACGCGCAGCAGGGATTCGGGAACATGGACGGCCGAAGCCGCCTCCCGCGTACCCACCACGAAGCGGATGCCCCACCCCGACCGCAAGGCCTCGGCCACGAGCTTGCGGCCCTGCACCAGGAAGGCACCCTCCGCATGCCGATGGCTGCGCTGCTGCAGGGAACGCGTCAACTTGAACTCGGCTTCGGTCACGCTGTCGGATATCTTTGGCCTTCGCCAAAACTAGCGCCCAGGAACACCTCCGTGCAGCACCGGACCGCGCATATCGCACTGCTGGCGGTCCTCGTTGGGGCCCTCGCCGGATGCAACCCGGCCAGGCGCGTGCCCGAAGGCAGGCAGCTGCTTGTGGGCGCAAAGGTGGCGGTCGCTGACCATCGCCTCGACAGGGACGAGCTGGACGTGCTGATCAAGCAGCGGCCCAACAAACGGATCCTGGGCCTGCGCTTCTACCTGGGCATGTACAACCTGGCCTCGCCGGAACGCGTGGCCCGGCGGAAGCAGGCGAAGACCGCCAAGGCGGAGGTGCGCAACGCGAAGCGCACCGCACGAGGCAAGGCACCGAAGGAGGTGGGGCGAACGCTGGGCGAGTGGCTGCAGCAGGTGGTGGGCGAACCGCCGGTGGTGCTGGACAGCACGCTCACCCACCGCACGAAGGAGCAGATGCACATGTACCTGCTCCGCGAGGGCTTCTTCGGTGGCATGGTGCGCGACACGGTTACCGTGCACGGACGTAGAGCGCGGGTCCGGTACCACGTGGACCCGGGTGCACCCCACCTGCTGCGCGAGGTGCGCTACACGGTGGACGACCCCATCATCCAGGACTACCTGGCAAGGACATGGGAAGGCAGCAGGCTGCAGGCGGGCGAGCGTTTCGATGCGGATGCACTGGACGCCGAGCGCGACCGGGTGACGGGCATGCTGCGCGAGGTGGGGTATCTGTACTTCAGCCGCGACCTGGTGTCCTTCGATGCGGACACGGCGGTCGGCGACCACCGCGTGGACGTGGTGATGCGCCTTGCACGCCCCCAGGGTGGTCGGCACGACGGGCTGCGTGGCACGCGTGAAGGCACCATCCACTACCTGGGCCAGGTGACCGTGGATGCCACCGGCACGGCGCAACAGCGTCGCGCCGCGCCGGTGGACACCCTGGTCTTCGACGGCTTCAACTTCCTGTTCCAGGGCCGCAAGCCCCGCTACCGCCCGCAGGCAGTGCTCAGCATGGTGCACTTCCACCCGGGCGACCGCTACCAGGCCAGCATGGCGGACAAGACCTTCCGGCGGCTCACCAACCTCCGCGTCTTCGACCGGGTGGACCTTGTGTACGACACCACCACAGCCAGCTCCTACAACGTGGTGAACTGCACCTTGCGCATGGTGCCATCCAAGCAGCAGGGCTTCACCGTGGAGGGCTTCGGCACCAACAGGGGCGGCTTTCTGGGCACCTCGGTGAGCGTGTCCTACAGGCACCGCAACGTATTCCGCAGCATGGGTTCCCTGCAGGCGCAGGTGACCCTGGGCCTCGAGGCCCAGCAGAG
>CAZUNW010000110.1:4445-6666 GCA_964621425.1 uncultured Chryseobacterium sp.
TGGGGCGCGACGTGCTCTTCAACACCGTCGAGATCGGTCCGGAGCTCACCCTGCGCTTCCCACGCCCCTTTGTTCCCGCAAGCTGGTTCGCGAAATCAGCGGCCCCACGCACCACCTGGACCGCGCTTTACAATTACCAGCGCAGGCCCGACTACAACCGCACCCTGGCTCGCACCAGCCTGGGCCTGGAGTGGACCGAGAGCGCCCGCGGCACGGTGGGCGTGTTCCCGGTTGACCTGAACGTCATCCGCATCCCCTACCTCACCAACGAGTTCCGCAGCTACCTGCAACAGGCCAACGACCCGGTGCTGACGGACAGCTACACGGACCACCTGATCATCGGGGCCCGGGCCCATTACACGCTGAACACCCAGGGCACGGCCAAGGGGCCGAACGTGGTCTTTCTGCGCACCTCCCTGGAGACCAGTGGCAACCTGTTGAAGGGGGTCTCCGACCTGATGGGGCTGGACCGCACCACGGACACCACGGGGGCCAGCTTCTACACCGTGGCCGGCATCCGCTTCGCCCAGTTCGTGAAGCTGGACACGGACCTGCGCTATTACCGGAAGCTGCACGAGAAGAGCAATCTGGTGTTCCGGGCTGCCGCGGGGGTGGGGGTGCCCATGGGTAACCTGGGCGTGCTGCCTTTCGAATCCAGCTTCTTCGTCGGCGGCGCCAATGGACTGCGCGCCTGGCGTGCACGCTCGGTGGGACCAGGCTCCTACTCCTCACCGCTGGTGGCGTACGATCGCATCGGCGAGGTGCGGCTGGAGGCCAATGCCGAATACCGGTTCAAGCTGGTGGGCTTCTTTGAACTGGGCCTTTTTGTGGACGCGGGGAATATCTGGTACCTGGAGGAGGACCCCGTGCGTCCGGG
Source organism: uncultured Chryseobacterium sp. (assembly GCA_964621425.1). Classification (GTDB taxonomy): domain Bacteria; phylum Bacteroidota; class Bacteroidia; order Flavobacteriales_F; family PHOS-HE28; genus PHOS-HE28. The sequence continues at coordinate 5,323 of CAZUNW010000110.1, forward strand.
CAGCGGCATCGCGTGGGACTTCCTGGACGAACTGGCGATCGGCATGGGCGCGGGTCTGCGCCTCAACTTCGACTTCTTCCTCGTGCGGTTCGACCTGGGCTTCCAGACCAAGGACCCCGGACTGCCGCCCGGCGAGCGCTGGGTCTTCGAACGCACCGTCCAGGACAGGGCCATCAGCGACCTGGCCAACCTGAACCTCGGTATCGGCTACCCGTTCTAGCGCGGTGGACGGCCCTCCCGGCTTTCGTTAAATTCGCGGCCTCACCGCCGAACCCATGCCCACCACCGCCACGACAGGCCGCATCCACGAACTCCTAGGCCAGGACGCCGAGCAGCTGCTCGGGCACAGCTGCGCCACCCTCACCCGGGACCAGTTGAACCTGCCCGGACCCGACTTCGTGGACCGCTGCTTCGCCAACAGCAACCGCAGCCCCCAGGTGCTACGCAGCCTGCAGGCCCTCTACGGGACCGGTCGCCTGGCCAACACCGGTTACATGAGCATCCTTCCGGTGGACCAGGGGATCGAACATAGCGCCGCCGCGAGCTTCGCCCCCAACCCCATCTATTTCGACGGGGAGAACATCGTGAAGCTCGCCATCGAGGGCGGCTGCAACGCGGTGGCCAGCACCTATGGCGTGCTGGGCAGCGTGGCGCGCAAGTACGCGCACCGCATCCCCTTCATCGTGAAGATCAACCACACCGAACTGATGACCATGCCCAACCGCTTCGACCAGGTGCTCTTCGGCACGGTGGAGAGCGCATGGGACATGGGTGCGGTGGCCGTGGGCGCCACCATCTACTTCGGCAGCGAGGAGAGCACCCGCCAGATCTCCGAGATCGCCGAGGCCTTCCAGCATGCCCACGAGCTGGGCATGGCCACCATCCTGTGGTGCTACCTGCGCAACCCCGGCTTCAAGAAGGACGGTGTGGACCACCACCTGAGCGCCGACCTCACCGGCCAGGCCAACCACCTGGGCGTCACCATCGAGGCCGACATCATCAAGCAGAAACTGCCCGAGACCAACGGTGGCTACAACGCGCTTGCCGGCTACGGGAAGACCCACAAGAAGGTATACAGCGACCTGACGAGCAACAACCCGATCGACCTGTGCCGCTACCAGGTGGCCAACTGTTACATGGGGCGTATCGGCCTGATCAACAGCGGGGGTGCCAGCAGCGGGGCCGGTGACATGGCCGAGGCCGTGCGCACCGCCGTGATCAACAAGCGCGCAGGCGGTCAGGGCCTCATCAGCGGCCGCAAGGCCTTCCAGCGCCCCATGGGCGAGGGGGTCCAACTGCTCAACGCCATCCAGGACGTCTACCTGGACGACAAGGTCACCATCG
>CAZUNW010000110.1:6676-7828 GCA_964621425.1 uncultured Chryseobacterium sp.
GCATCGCGACCCTCACCCTTTCCATCGATCACCATGGGCTGGTTCACACGCGTCAAGGAAGGCATCACCACCTCCACCGAGGAGAAGAAGGAGACCCCGGAGGGCCTCTGGTACAAGTGCCCGGAGTGCGACGAGATCATGACCTCGGAGGACCACGAGAACAACCTCTGGGTATGCGCCAAGTGCGACCACCACGAGAAGATCGGCAGCGACGAGTACTTCGCCCTGCTGTTCGATGACCAGAAGTACGCCGAGCTGGCCGGCGACCTGGTGGCCGGGGACCCGCTGGGCTTCGTGGACACCAAGAAATACACCGACCGCCTGGCCAGGACACGCCAGGAGACCGGGCTCAACGATGCGCTCCGCGCCGCCGAGGGCAAGCTGGACAAGCGCATGGTGGTGATCGCCTGCATGGACTTCCGCTTCATCGGCGGGAGCATGGGCAGCGTGGTGGGCGGCAAGATCGCCCTAGCCGCCGACCAGGCCATGAAGCGCAAGTGCCCGCTCATCATCATCAGCAAGAGCGGCGGTGCACGCATGATGGAGGCCGGCTTCAGCCTGATGCAGATGGCCAAGACCAGCGCCGAGCTCAGTCAGCTGGCTGAGAAGGGACTCCCTTACATCAGCGTCCTGACGGACCCCACCACCGGGGGGGTCACCGCAAGCTTTGCCATGCTGGGCGACGTGAACATCGCCGAGCCCAAGGCACTGATCGGCTTCGCCGGTCCACGGGTGGTCAAGGAGACCATCGGCACCGACCTGCCCAAGGGCTTCCAGACCAGCGAATTCGTGCTCGAGCACGGCTTTCTGGACAAGATCGTTCACCGTAAAGAACTGAAGCTCAGGCTTTCACAGTTCATTTCATTCTTTCAGGCCTGAGGGGGGCGGGGTGTTGAAAAGACCCCTATCTTTGCCGCCTCATCCCGGGAAGGCCGGGACAGACAAAGCGGAAGACCATGTACCTGACGAAAGAGGCCAAGCGCGAGCTGTTCAAGAAGCACGGCGGCAATGACATGAACACCGGCGCGGCCGAGAGCCAGATCGCCCTGTTCACCAAGCGCATCGACCACCTGACCGGCCACCTTAAGAACAACAAGAAGGACCACGCCACCGAGATGGCGCTGATGGGCCTTGTGGGCAAGCGCAAGCAGC
>CAZUNW010000111.1:0-6861 GCA_964621425.1 uncultured Chryseobacterium sp.
AGGGGCTGATTATATTTGAGGCCAACGCCTTCAGGCAGGACCATGAACTTCACCATCGAGGACAAGGGCAAGTACACGCTGGTGACCTCCAGTGTGGACAAGCTGGACACCACGTGTGCGCCGGAGCTGAAAAGCGAACTGGTCTACCTGAACAAGACCGGCGTCCGCAACCTGATCATCGACCTCAAGGCCACCCGCTACTGCGACTCCAGCGGCCTCAGCGCGCTGCTGGTGGGCAACCGCCTGTGCCGCAGCGTCAACGGGACCCTCGTGGTCTGCGGTCTCCAGGAGCCGGTTCAGAAACTGGTGCAGATCTCCCAGCTGGAGAGCGTGCTCTCCATCACACCCACCCTCAATGAGGCCGTTGACCTCGTCTTCATGGAGGAGATGGAAAAGGACTCGAACAAGGACGCATGATCCGTCATCGCATGAAACAAACGATACTCGCCCTTCCCTTCCTGCTGCTCGGCGCCGGTGTCACTGCCCAGCCCTGCATCCCCAACCCGCTGTATGCCGACAGCGCCTTCGGCGTCTGGCCTGACACCACGGAGGGTTTCGCCATGGGCATGGTGAATGTGTTCTACTCGGACACGCTCAACCTGATCGTTCCCACGGATGCCGGTGAGATCGATCCCAATTTCGCGGGCCTCATTCTGGACAGCGTGCAGCTGAACAGCATCACCGGCCTTCCCCCGGGCCTGGCGGTTTACTGCAATTCGCAGACCGGCGCGCAATGCACCTACCTCACCAGCGTGCTGGGCTGCGGCACCATCGAGGGTACCCCGACCTCGGAGGGGGTCTACCCGCTGACGATCGACGTCACGGCCTACGCCAACTTCTTCGGTTCGCCCCTCGCCGTGCCATACCCCTTCTCGGGTTACACGCTGGTGATCGGGCCCAACACGGTGAGCATTGCCGAAACGGCCGCCACGCTGAGCGGTGTGCGCAACGTGCCCAACCCCTTCATGGAGCGCACCACCATCGAGTACCAACTGGCACAGGCGGGAAGCGTCACCATCCGGGTGTTCGACCTGCTGGGCGCCGAGGTGCGCACGGTGCGCACGGCCGGCCGCGCTGGCCAGAACCGCTATGTGCTGAATGCCCAGGGCCTTCAGGATGGGCTATACCTCTACAAGCTGGAGACCGGACGTTCGAGCTTCACCGGCCGCATGATCGTCAGCCGCTGAGCCGTGCTCCCATGATCCCCCGGAGCCCCGTCCATCAAGGCGGGGCTCCGCCATTCCCGGCCATGCCATGCGCTTCGAGGTGACCCTTCTGGGCACGGGCGCCGCACTGCCGGCACAGGGGCGTTCGCCCAGCGCGCAGGTGGTGCGGGCGGACGAGGCCCTTTACCTGGTCGATTGCGGTGAGGGCACCCAGGAGCGGCTGCGGCAGGCGGGGCTCAACTTCATGCGCATCGGTCACGTCTTCATCAGCCACCTGCACGGCGATCACTACTTCGGGCTGATGGGCCTGTTGAGCACCATGCACCTGCTGGGACGGACCCAGGAACTCCATGTCCACGGTCCCGCCCCGCTCAAACCCATCATTGACATCCAGCTGCAGGCCTCTGCCACGTGGCTGCGCTATCCGCTGCGCTTCCATCCGCTGGCCGATGATTCACCGCGGGAGGTGTGGCAAGATGAACGCTTGGTGGTGACCTCGCTGCCACTGCGCCACCGGCTGCCCACAACGGGGTTCCTCTTCCGCCAGCGGCAGCCACCCCTGCGCCTCCGCCCCGAGCGTGTTGCCGACATCCCGCACTACCGCCGCAGCGCGGTGAAGTTGGGCGCCGATCTGGAGAACGCGGACGGGAGCATCACGCCCAATGGCGAGCTCACGCTGCCGCCCGACCCGCCGCGGGCCTACGCATACTGTTCGGACACGGCCCACCATCCGGACCTTGTGCAATGGCTGCGCGGCGTGGACCTGCTGTATCACGAGGCCACCTTCACACGCCACCTGGCCGCCCGCGCCCGTGAGACCATGCACAGCACTGCCGCCGATGCCGCCTCCATCGCCCGCGATGCCGGTGTCGGCTCCCTCCTGCTGGGGCACTTCTCCTCCCGTTACAAGGACCTGGGCCCCATTCTGGCCGAGGCGCGTGAGCTGTTCCCGGAGGTGGCGCTGGGTGCGGAGGGCCGCAGCTATCCCATCGGACGAACGATCGTGGACAACTCGGCGTCGCATTGATGGACCATCCCGGGTACCTTCGCGCTGTTTAGAACCAATCTAAACAGAGAGGACACATGCGTGTGAGGACACTTTTAGCGGATGGCGCGGACTTGGCGTTGGCCGGTCTGCGCGCCATCCTGGCCGATGTGCCGCGGGTGGAACTGGTGGGGGAGGTGCGCGACGCGGAGGCGCTGAAGGAGGCCGTGCGCACCCTGCGGCCGGACGTGGTCCTCATTGATCACACTGCCAGGGACCTTGGCGCCGATGCGGTGCGTGCCGCCGTTCGCGCTTCCCGGCGTACCCGGTTCGTTGCCATCACCCACGAACCCTCGCCCGTGGTACTTGCCCATGCCCTGCGCAGCGGGGTGGTGGGCTACCTGCGGAAGGACTGCGACCGCGAAGAGATCGTCAATGCCGTGCTGGACACGGCCGATGGTGCCCGTTTCTTCTGCGGCAAGGTGCTCGCGGTGCTGGAGCGCGCTTCCCTGAGCGTGGATCAGCTGTCCGGCGAAGCTCCCGGCTGCGCCCCGGTGACCCTCACGGCACGGGAGTGCGAGATCGTACAGCTCATCGCCGATGGGCTCTCCTACACGCGCATCGCGGAACAGTTGGGCGTTTCAGCGCACACCGTCACCACCCACCGCCGCAACATCATGCAGAAGGTCGGCGTGAACAGCACCGCCGCGCTGGTGATGTATGCGGTGAAGCACGGGTTGAGCAGCCCCAACCGCTACCTCTTCAGCCCGACGCCGGCCTGATGGCCTGAGCTACCTTGCCGCAATGGCCACCCTGCTGCTGGGCGACGTGGGCGGAAGCTCCTCCCGTTGGGCGCTGGTCGGCGATGGTGAGCCGCGCCTGCTGCATGCGGCCGGCCGTCTGCCCGGTTTCAATGCCGCCAGCGGGGATGGCCACGCGCTGGTCGATCGCCTTCGTGCCATGCTGCCCGCCATCGGAAGCCCCGGTGCGCTGCTGATACATGCGGCCGGCTGCGGTGCGCCTGAGCGTGCCGCGCGACTTGCCGCACACCTTGCACCCCTCTTCCCGGCCTCCTCCATTACGGTGGAGAGCGACCTGCTCGGTGCCGCCCGTTCCGTCTGGGGACGTGCGCCCGGGCTTGTGCTCATCGCGGGCACAGGCATGAACGCGGGCCGCTATGATGGGCACCAGCTTGTGGCCGGCCTGCCCTCGTTGGGCTATGTACTGGGCGATGAGGGCAGTGGGGCGGACCTCGGCCGTGTCCTATTGCGCGATGCCCTGCGTGACCGCATGCCGACCCGGGTGCGCGATGTGGTCTTCGGCGGTGCGCTGGAACTGGCCGGTGTCATTGAGCAGGTGTACCGCCGGCCCGGGGCCGCAGCCGCGCTGGCCGCCCCCGTGGAACGCCTGCATGATGTGATGGATGAGCCCTACGTGCAGGACCTGCTGATGGAACGCTTTGGAGCGCTGGCGGCTGAGGTGCACCGCGCACTGGGCACCGGGGAGGTGCGGGCGGTGGGATCGGTGGCCGCCGGGTTCCAGGTCGCGCTGGGTGCGGCGTTGGCCGGACATGGACTTCAGCTCACTGCGTCGGTGGCCGATCCGCTGCCGGGCCTCATCTCCTACGTGCGGTCCATGCCTCTGTAGCCGACTTCGCTTCCACAGGCTGTTGCAGGGCCCCGGTGATCGTTGCGAAGGCCTCCCTGTTCTCCGGGCTTCGCAGGGTGCGCTTCACCTGCTGCTTCTCCACTGCGGTGAGGTGCCAGCTCAGGCTGATCTCGTCCTGCTCATCGTGCCGCAGTTGCAGGTCCACCACGCGCACGGGCACTCCGGTCCAGGTGCTCACCTGCTGCATCATCAGGTCGTAGTCCTGGTCCTGAACGCGCACGAAGTTCCCGTAAACGTTCTGCGCCGGGTCCAGCAGCCGTGCCAGTAGTGTCCCGCTCACTTCGCGCACCTCAAGTTCCTTCTGCTTGTCGCGCATCTGCACGATCAGCACGCCACGGGTGTTGCGTGCGATCCAGTCGCGGTGCTCGCGCAGGAAGCTGCCCAGGGTGCGGAAGCCGTAGTTGTCGCGGATGCCGGCGTCCATCACGCGCAGGGGCGGCTCGCTTGGCAGGGTCACCACGGGTGTGATGTAGGGGAAGGTGGCCCCCATCCGCAGGGCGCTGGTGAGCTTCAGGTCCCCGGCCCCCTGCGCGGCGAACATGCGGCGGAACTCGACCGCTTCCGGCTCGGGCCGGTGCCGCATGGCGCTATCCACGCTGTTCACGGTGAGGTGCGCGGCGGGCAGCGCGCTGATCAACATCCGCCTGCCGTCGTTGATGCAGGTGGGTGCGACCATGAACAGGGGGATGCGCGCGCTGCGCTCTGCCTCTGCCAGCTCATCCAGCCGCACATCCAGGAGGCCGTCGGTGTTCTCGTTAAGGCGCTGCTCGAACACGAATCCACGGTCGCGTGTGTAGAGCCGTGTGCCATCGCTCACCCTCTGATAGCGCACGAACATGTCGTTGGTCACCAGCGTGAACGCCACCGGGTTGAGTATGTCCGCGCTCATGTTGTCCAGGTGGCGCGGATCCAGCACATCGGCGCCATCGCCGCCCGCGCGCAAGGCCGCCTGTCGGAAGTATGCGGCACCGATGGCCCCGCCGGACGAACCGGTGATGAGGGCGGTGCGGGTGAGCAGGGTCCCGTTCAGCAGGCTGTCAAGCTCGCGCATGCACAGGTAGCTCCAGAGCATGCTGCGCAGTCCGCCTCCGCTGGTGCTCATGATCACGAGGGGAGGGAGGCTGTCGCCGTTGAGGGCCCTGTTGTGCGCGTGCCATCGTTCAAGCACCTGCTCCATACCCCTGCGGTCGCGCGTGATGGCCGCCGTGTCATAGGCCAGCTGCACCAGGCGCTCGCGTCCATAGGGTGCGGGCGGCGCCATGTAGTCGAGCCCGTGGGCCTGGCTGTCATACAGGAAAGCTTCCGTGCGCAGGCTGATGAGGTTCACCACCACCACCGCACCGAGCACCACGGTGAGGGTCCATCCCTTGAACCAGCTGTAAAGGGCGCTGAGCACCATGAGAAGCATGGTGAAGAGCAGGAAGGCGCTTGCGCCGGTCGGGATCTGGAAGAAGCGGACCCCGGCGAAGGCGCCGAGCGCAACAAAGCTGATGATGACGATGACCTCGAAGATGGAGCCGTTGATGTGGTTCTGCCACAGGACGCTGCGCAGCAGGTCCCTGTCATAGTGACGGCTGCTGCGGGCCAGAGCGATCCGGAAGGGCAGGACGAGGTAGGTCTCCACGTGCCACTTCGGTGTGCGTTGCTCGCGGCGCAGCCAGCGCGTGGCCTTGCGCTGTTCCACCCGCAGGGGCGGGATGGGCGGCATCGGCCCGTGAGGGTCCGCTGCGTGGTCCTCCTCGCGGTATTCCTCGGGGCGCCGCCCGGTCATTTTTACGATGTCGGTATTGGTGCGCGTGAAGTAGGCGAGCGAGATCAGCTGGAAGATGCCCAGGCCCAGCAGGAAGGCTCCGAGGTTAAGCACCACGTCGAGCGGGGGTACCAGCTCCTTGGTGAGCTGCAGACGGGCCGAGCACCACAGGTAGGTGAGGGTGAACGCAACCGGGATGATGGCGTTGTTCACGTTGAACTTCAGGAATGGTCTGCTCAGCGTGGCGATGAACGGGAACCGGTACGCGTGCATCGTGTAGCTGTACAGGTTGAAGGCGGTGATGAAACCGCCCAGTGCGAACCCGTTCAGCATGAACCCCCAGGGGGACACGGATCCCATGTACTCCGGGTGGAGGAAGAGGTAGGGAATGCCATACTTCTGCCCCATGGCGCCTGTGGCAAAGCCCCAGAGCACCAGCCAGAAGAGCAGGAGCAGGTGGTTCTTCTTGAAGTGCAGGACGAGCAGCTGCAGGGGGAAGAAGAAGACCGCCCTGCGCAGCCGGTTCCGTGTGTTCCGGTTCGCCACCCGGTAAAGATGGACCATCCGCCGGCTTGTACGTCGGCCGTCCGCAGGGCGTTGCCCCGGTTCAGACCTTGCGCAGCACCGCGGCCATGACTTCCTTCTCCAGCTCCTCGGCACGCGCCTTGAGCGCCTCGGCCCTGGCCATCACGCCCTGCTTCCAGGCCTCATCATCCAGCCCGGAACAGTTGATGCGGACGTTGAGGTAGGCGCCCAGGGCGCCGGCACGGGCACAGAGCACACCGGCGCCCGCATCGCTCACGCTTGCCTTCAGGCCGTTCTCGGCCATGGCCTTCAGCAGGTCCATGCTCTCCACGCACACCTCCAGCGTACGCAGGGGGGCGAGGATGGCTCCCTTGGTGGCCTCGCGCATGGCTTCCTTGCGCGCGGCTGCCTGTTCCGGACTGTCCTTGGGCAGGCCCATGGCCGCCATGATGCGGTCGAACGCTCGGGTGTCCTCATCCACCAGGCGCACAAGTTCCTGCCGGTGCGCCTCACCCTTCACAGCCCATTGGCTGAACTCCTCCCATCGGTCATCCCAGCCGCGCTTGTGCGCGCTGAGGTTGGCCACCATGGTGCCCAGGGCGGCACCGAGCGCACCGCAATAGGCCGCCACGCTCCCGCCGCCCGGTGCGGGGCTCTCGCTGGCCGTTTCCTCGCTGAAACGCCTGAGGTCCATGCGCACGAGCCGCTCCTCCCCGGGGTCGGCGAGCAGGTGCTCGATCACCCGCTTGTCGGGATCGAACGGCGCG
>CAZUNW010000111.1:6871-7811 GCA_964621425.1 uncultured Chryseobacterium sp.
CCGAGGCTCTTCACGGCGATCTTGATCTTCTCGCGCTCGCTGATGCCGAGGCTGCGCTGCTGGCGTGCAAGGAAGAAGTCGGCGGCGTCCAGAAGTGCCTGCTTCGGCACCAGGCCCACCAGTTCGCTGCCCGTTACGCGGATGCCCCGCTCTTGTGCGCTGCGGCAGGCCTCGTCGAAAGCGATGTGCATGGGGGTGACATCGATGTCCGTGAGGTTCAGCGAGAGCTGGGCGATGCCGTACTCCTCGATGAACCAGCCGATCCCCTTCACGGACTTGAGCCTGCCCGGTATGGTGATGGGGTTACCGGACTCGTCCAGCACGGGCTTGCCGGTCAGCGGATCGCCCTCGCGCTTCACACGCCCCGCTTCACGGCTGTCGAAGGCGATGGCGTTGGCGCGGCGGGTGCTCGTGGTGTTGAGGTTCACGTTGTAGGCCACCAGCAGTTTGCGGGCGCCCACGGCGATGGCCCCGCTGCGTGCCACGCTTTCCGTGAAGGCCGCCGGGCCGAAGTCGGGCCTCCAGGCGGGGTCGACCAGCTTCTTGGGCAGCCCCTCGTACTCGCCTGCCCGGTTGTTGGCCAGGTTGCGGCGTTTCTCCTCGCGAGCCGCCTTCTCGTAGAGGTAAACGGGGATGCCCAGCTCCCGCCCGATGCGCTCGCCGAGCTGTTGGGCATGGGGGGCGAGCTCTTCCAGAGTGATGCCGCTGATCGGCACAAGGGGGCACACGTCCGTGGCGCCGAAACGGGGATGTTCGCCCTTGTGCCCGCGCATGTCGATGAGCTCCTGGGCCTTCATCACCAGGCGGAAGGCGGCCTCGCACACGGGCTCGGTGGCACCCACGAAGGTGACCACCGTGCGGTTGGTGGCCCGGCCCGGATCCACGTCCAGCACACGCACGCCCTCCACGCGCAGAATGTGACCTTGCTGCAGCTCAGCGC
>CAZUNW010000112.1:0-7810 GCA_964621425.1 uncultured Chryseobacterium sp.
CGAGCCCATCAACGAGGAGGCGTGGCACTGGTACAAGCAGCACATCGGGAAGGGGCGCTGTCCGGTGGTCGACACGTGGTGGCAGACCGAGACCGGCGGCATTTTGATCAGCAGCATCGCCGGGGTGACCGACGAGAAACCCGCCCACGCGGCCTGGCCCCTGCCCGGTGTACAGCCTGTGCTGTTGACACCCGAGGGCAGGGAGATCCCCGGGAACGAGGTGGAGGGGCTGCTGTGCATGAAGTTCCCGTGGCCCGGGATACTGCGCACCACCTGGGGCGACCACGAGCGCTGCCGCCAGACCTACTTCAGCAGCTACCCCGGCTACTACTTCACCGGCGATGGAGCCAGGCGCGATGCCGATGGCCGGTACCGTATCATCGGTCGCGTGGATGACGTGATCAATGTGAGCGGCCACCGCTTCGGCACGGCCGAGATCGAGAATGCCATCAACCAGACCAGGGGCGTGGTGGAAAGCGCCGTGGTGGGCTACCCGCACGATATCAAGGGCCAGGGCATCTACGCCTATGTGGTGTGCGAAAGTCCCGTGGATCAAGCCGACCAGCAGGCCGTGGAGAACATGCGCGGCGAGGTGATCGAAGCCGTGGTGGCGGGCATCGGCCGCATCGCCAAACCGGACAAGATCCAGTTCGTGAGCGGCCTGCCCAAGACGCGCAGCGGCAAGATCATGCGGCGCATCCTGCGCAAGGTGGCGGAGAACGAGCTGGGGAGCTTGGGGGATACCTCCACCCTGCTGGATCCTGCGGTGGTGGAGGAGATCAAGGCGGGCCGGGTGTGAGGCGGCATTACGGCCCCATCCGCAACACCTGTCCGCTGCCCGTCACTGTGGCCTGCAGCGCGGGATCGCCATAGTAGCGCACATCGCCCAGGTCGAAGAGCTGGATGTTCAGCCGCTCACGTGCCCGGCACGTGATATCGACCACCCCGCTGTTGTTCACGTTCACCTCGGCCGCGTTCAGCGCAACGGCGTCAATGGGGCCCATCAGCCCGCTGTACAGGAAAGCCACGCCGCAACGGCCCGTAAGGCGCACATCCCCCGCGCCGGTGTGCAGGCCGACATAGCAGGTGTCCACCGCCACCGGCAGCTCCGTCGTTCCCTGCCCGTTGCGCTGCTCGATGCGGAAAACGCGCTGCCTCACGGTGTCCGCCGCGGAAACCCCGCCGGTGCCGCGCAGCTCCAGTTCAAGGACATCCTGCAGGGCAACATGCACGGTGATGCGCGGACGGAAGCTGCGCACCCAGTTGCAGCGGTTGGCGTTGCGCACGGTGAGCGTGCCGCCCTCCACCACCGTCTCCACCTGGCCGATCAGGTTGGCGCCACCATGCACGGCGATGGACCCGGATGCACGATGTTCCAGGACGAGGTCCACCCGGTCCTCCAGCACCACGCGATGAAAGCCCCCCGGAGCGCGCTCCTCACGAACCTCCGGACCGGTGCTGGTCACGCAGTCATCCCACTGCTCGGGTGCGCAGGCCGCCAGCAGCGGAAGAAGGAAGGCCCAGGCGTGCTTCATGACCAACGGTATCCCACACCGAACTCCCAGTGATCCGCAACGGCGTAGTGGCTCTTCAGGGCCATGTGCAGCAACAGGTGGCGTCCCGCACGGTAGCGGCAGCCCAGCCGGTGGAACACGGCAGCCTGGTCGGCCACGGGGGTGTGGACATAGGCCCCCATCTGCACGAAGACCTCGCCGCGGCCCAGCAACAGGGCGTACCCGGCATGCAGGCCGGCCTGCGTCAAGGCCAGCCTTCCTTCGCTCGCCAGTTCCGGGTGATCGGTGCGCAGCGCACCCTTGTTGAACACGTCCACGCCGACCGCCACGGCGGACTTGCGTGTCAGGCGCCATTGTACCTGGCCGATCAGGCTGTACACGCTGTGGCGTCCGCTGCCGGGCCGCCCTGTCTCGCTCCAGAACATCGCACCGACAGCGCTCTCCTCGCGCCTCGGCCGCTCCAAGGGAAGCGTGTCCGGCGCCTGCACCATGGTGCGCACCGGGCCCAGTGCCTGCGCCACGCCGAGGCTCGCGCTCAACAGGTTGAGGCCCAGGTTCGGCAGCGCGAAGGATCCGTTGCTCCAGTGGTCAATGCCCACGCCGGCGGAAAACTCGGTGCGCCCGGTACGGTAGCGGTAGGCGAGCATGAGCTGGATGGCGGTGTTGATGCGCGAGCCGATGGCGATCTGCTTGGTGTTCTCGCGCCGGTCGTAAGGCTTGGATACGAGGCCGATGCCCCATCCCAGCCGCATGCCCAGGTCGCCGCGCGTGCCGCGGGTGAAGGGCAGGTGGAGGTAGGGCAGCACGCGCCAGACGGCACCGATGCGTCCGGGGTTGGCCAGGCCGGTGTACAGGACACCGAGGCCGCAGGTGGGGCGCAGGTAGTGCCGCTGCCAGGAGCGATCGCCGGGCAGGCGCCGTTCAACGAAGACCTCCGGGGCCGTGCAATGGTCCTCCACGAGGATCCAGCTGCTCGGACGGTGCGGCCAGAGGAAGCCGTAATGACCACGCAAGCCGACCGCCCAGGGCTGCGCCACCCCCGTGAAGGTGCTCACCAGCAGCAGCGCCGCCAGCGGCAACCACCGCGGCAGATCAGGCCGGAAGGACCACCGGTTCGGCGGGCGCATAGCGCTTGTGTCCATACTGCTTCATGTACAGGTCGTACACGATGCCATCCGCGAGGCCCACCTTCGGCACGAAGATCTCCGCGATGTCCGCCGCCTCAAGCACCCTCAGGAAGATGTCGGCCGCCGGGATGATCACATCCGCACGGTCGGGCCGCAGGCGGAGGAGCTTCACCCGGTCCTCCAGGGAGTGGACGGCGATGCGGTCGCGGTGCCGCCGGATGTCATCCCGCTGCAAGGGCTCCCCGTAGCGGTTGCCATTCTCCTTGAAGATGCGGTTGATGTTGCCGCCGGTCCCCACCGCCATGAGCCGGCCATGCTGCGCCCGCAGCTCGCCAAGGAACTCGCCGATCTCCGGCCACACGTGGTCCTTCACCTTGCCGGCCAGCATGCGCACGGTGCCCACCTTGAAGCTCGCGGTCTTCACCCGGCGCCCCTTTTCCAGCCAGGTGAGCTCCGTGCTGCCGCCACCCACGTCGATGAACAGGTAGCTGCGGTCCTTCAGCAGGTCCTGGGTCCAGAAGGTGCTGCAGATCAGGTCCCCCTCCTCCCGCCCACCGATCACCTCGATGTCAACACCCGTCTCCATCTCCACGCGCGCAATGGTCTCGGCACTGTTCGTGGCCTCCCGCATGGCACTGGTCGCGCAGCACCGGTAGGCCGGCACGCCATACACATCGATCAGCAGGCGGAAGGCCTTCAGGCTCTTGATCAGGTAATCGCGTTTGGCACCACCGATCGCACCGCTGGCGAACACGTCCTCACCCAACCGGATGGGCACGCGCACCAGCGAGGTCTTGCGCACCACGGGATGGTCCTCGCGTTCGATCACGTCACCGATGAGCAGCCTCACGGCGTTGGAACCGATGTCGATGGCGGCGTATTTCAGGTCGCGGTCGATGCAGGCGAAGGTAAGCGTGGCCTAGCTTCATCCCGGGCAACCACCCACCGGAAAGGGCCGTCATCCGAACGGACCGGTGCACCGGTCGCACCATCATACCCCCAGACCACCGATGATGAGCTCCGGGCGCATCCTCCTCCTCCTGTTCGCCAGCCTGCACATGCTGCACGCCGCTGCGCTCACCGTGGAAGTGCAGGTCTTCCGGCATTCATACTGCGGACGCGAGTCAGGCTATGCCGTGGCGTACGTGAGCGGTGGTGTGCCGCCCTACACCTATGCATGGAGCAACGGCACCTCGGACTGGCAGTGCCCGGGCCTCTTCGCGGGCACCTACGACCTCACGGTTACCGATGCACTGATGGAACAGGCCTCCACGAGCTTCACCGTGGACCTTCTGCCGGGCTACGGCCAGATGGGCCTGCTGACCAGCATGCCCTACTGTGCGGGAGATCCCGCCATCGTGCCCACCTTCCCCATCCAGGTCAACTACGACCCCACAGGGATGACCGGACCGCCCCCCTTCAGCTTCAGCAGCACGGACGTCGTGATCACCGGCCAGTTCCAGGCGTCGGAATGCCTGGACCCCCAATCGATGATCTATGAGTTCCTTGAGCTTGATGGCGCCGCTTCGGGCACCTACACGGTGGACTTCGCCGATGGCAACGGCTGCCCGGGCACCGTGGATGTGGCCGTGCCTCCCGCGCTCACGGCCCTGCCCCAGGTGCAGCCCTTGAACGTGAACCCGAGCTGCGCCACCAACCCCACCGGCTCGATCACCTTCGCGTACCAGGGCACCCTACCCTACGAATACCTGGTGCTACTGAAGCCCGCGGGCATCACGAGCGATTGCGCGCAACAGGTGCGCACGGAAGCGATCGGCACCAACGCCCCTGGCGGCACGCGGACCTTCGGCAACCTGCTGCCGGGGGACTACTGGGTGGTGACAAGCACCGATGCGTACCGCTGGCTTTCGCTAGGGCCATGGTCCGATGCGGCCTGCAAGGATTCAACGCTCGTGACCGTGCCTTCGCTGGGCATCGACTGCGGCGTGCTGAGCGGACGGGTGTACATCGACGACGATGTCGACTGCCTGCTGGACGCTGCGGAGAACCGGATACCCGGCACGATCGTGGAGATCACGCCCGGCCCCTACTACGTGACCACGAACAGCACCGGCCAATACAGCATCGGGCTTGCCCACGGCAGCTATTCCGCCGCCGAACAGAACAGCGTGTTCACGCAAAGCTGCCCGGGCACGGTGACGATCGCCTCCGCAGCGCAATCCCTCAACATCGGATGTGCAGGCGGCGCACCGCTCGATGTGCAGGTGGCAGTGGCCAGCGGTCCCGCACGACCGGGGTTCCAATTGCAATACGGCATCGACCTGGACAACCTCACGCCCGCATCCACCGGGCCTGTCACGTTGACCGTGACCCTCGACCCGGTGCTGGGATTCCTCTCCGCCGATCCCACGCCCACCAATGTGGCCGGCAATGTCCTCACCTGGAACCTGTCCATGAACCAGGTGTTCCAACACGTGGACGTTTCAGTGCGCACCCAGCTGCCGCCGGATGTGGGCCTGATCGGCACCACCCTCAACACCACCACGCAGGTGGCCACCGCCAACACCGATGGGAACCTGTCGAACAACAGCGCCACCTCCAACCAGATCGTCACCGGCAGCTACGACCCCAACGACAAGCGCGCCATCACCAGCACGGGCGGCACCAGCACCTGGACGATCAATGAGGACCAGTGGATCGACTACATCATCCGGTTCCAGAACACGGGCACGGACACGGCGTTCAACGTGATCATCACGGACACGCTGCCGGCAACGCTCGACCCGGCCACCATCAGCTGGGGTGCTGGCTCGCATGCGCATTCCAGGGCGCTCGTTGGGCAGGGTGTGCTGAAGTTCATCTTCCCGAACATCCTGCTGCCGGACAGCAATGTGAACGAACCGCTGAGCCACGGCTTCGTGGGCTTCCGCATCCGGCCGCGGCTGCCACTGCTACCGGGCGACGAGATCATCAACACCGCCAACATCTACTTCGATTTCAATCCGCCCATCATCACCGAGCCGAGCGTGCTGGTGGCGGAGTTCAGCACAGGTATCGCTCCGCAAGGGGCCGACCAGCCCCTGCACGTGTTCCCCAACCCGGCCAGGGAAGAACTCCGGGTGTCATCCACGTCCGATATGGCCTCCCTGCGGATACTGGCGGCGGACGGCCGTGTGGTGTGCAGCCAAAGCGAACAGGCCTCCTCCTTCATCATCCCCGTGGTGCACTTGCAGGGCGGGACCTATGTACTGATGGCCGTGATGGTCGATGGCACGGTGATGCATGAACGTATCGTGAAATACTGAAGATGAAGGGAGCATCCGCAGCCGCCTGCCTAGCCATGCTCATTACGGGCCAGGCCATCGCCGCGCTCGGCGTGCAGCTCGACCACATTGTGCACGAGACCTGCAGCTATGCGAACGGGCAGATCTGGGTGCAGGGAACCGGTGGTTCGGCTCCATACACCTACAGCTGGAACGATGGCTCCACGGTGCCGCAACGCGGCGGACTGAGCGCAGGCAGCTACACCGTCACGGTAACGGATGCCAGCCTGGACCAAGCGTCCCTCACTGTGGACATCCTCTCCCAGCCTTACCAGATCACCAGCATCGCAAGCGGGCTCCCCTGGTGCTCCGCCCCCGGCAACGGGTTCGATGACCCCTTGGCATCGGGACTACCCAGCAACTGGAGCGTAAATGGGCAACCCACCGGCATCAGCGGTGGCGGATACATCACCTTTCTCCCCTACCCGTGGGACCAGTCCTACACCTACACGGTGGACGATGGGAACGGCTGCAGCGGGACCCTTACAGGCACCAATGGCCCACAGATCACCACATGGCCGCAACTGACCATCGTTTCGGTTGAACCTTCGTGCAACATCCAGCCGATCGGCGCGATCCACCTGCTCTCATCGGGACCCGCACCAGACGGGTCCATGTTCGGGCCCTGGGTGAATCTTATCAATGCACAGGGCGCACCGGTGGGACAAACCTACCAGCCAGACCCCGGTACCTTCGCGTTGACGTTCGATGAACTTCCGCCCGGGGTTTACGGTGTGCATTGGTGGCTGGGTGCAACGGCAGAGGCCTTGGATCCAGGCGAATGCAGCTACGACACCCTTTGGGTGAGCGTGCCAAGCCTAGGCGCGAACTGCGGCAGTTTGCAGGGCACCAGTTACATCGACCTGGATGGTGACTGCGCACAGGATGCGAATGAGGCCGGTGTGGCCTACAGCCCCTTGCTGGTGCAGCCCGGCAACCACGTGCTGCTTACCGATGCCCTTGGGAGGTTCTCGTTCGGATTGGCCAACGGCAGCTACACGCTGGAGCAGACGGATGCCACGCTTTCATCCATCTGCCCCGCCGTTCAACCGGTACCGTTCTCGGTGAACAGCAATGTCACCGCCTTGGACCTGGCCAACAGCAGCACTGAGCCACTTGACCTGCAGGCAAGCCTGGCCGGCACCGTATTCCGGCCGGGCTTCGACACCCAGTTACACCTTCTCGCCCTGAACGCGTCACCCCAGCCAAGCGGTGTGGTGACCGTCACCCTCGAACTGGATCCGCTGCTGACCTACATGTCAAGCCAGCTCCCGGCGGTGGTGAACGGGAACACGCTCACCTGGACCTTCCCTGCGTTCACCAGCTACCAGTATGAAAGCTGGAACGTCACTGTGAATGTACCCGTGGGCACAGCGCTGGGCACCACGCTGAGCTCCACGTTAACCGTGACCAACACGCTGCCGGACGCGCTCAGCGCAAACAACAGCTGCACCGATGTGGACATCGTGGTGGGCAGCTACGACCCCAACGACAAGCGCGCACTGACCAGCACACGGGCCAGCGGATCCCTGTACTACATCAACGAGGATGCGTGGATCGATTATACCATCCGCTTCCAGAACACGGGCAGCTTCCCGGCGGAGTTCGTGGTGATCACGGACACCATCGCGCCGGAGCTGGACATGCTCACCTTCGAACAGGGTGTGGCTTCGCATCCGTTCACCGTCTCCTTCAAGCCGGGGCGGGTGATCGAGTGGCGGTTCGACAACATCCAACTGCCCGACAGCACGAGCGATGAGCCGGGGAGCCATGGCCTCGTGCGCTTTCGGATGAAGCCGATGCAGCCGTTGGTCGCGGGCACTGTGATCGCGAACACCGCCAACATCTACTTCGATTTCAATCCGCCCGTGATCACCGAACCGAG
>CAZUNW010000113.1:0-7785 GCA_964621425.1 uncultured Chryseobacterium sp.
ACCTGCATGCGGGCCTGCCGGTGCTGGCTTCCGACCTGCCGGAGGTGGCGGCGGTGGTGCGTGCCCACGATTGCGGGGTGCTGCTGGGGTCGGTCACGCCCGCGCTCATCGCGGCTGCGGTACAGGGCCTGCAGCGCGATCCGGCCCGTCTGGCCGCCTTGCGGACGAACGCTACTTTCGCGGCCCGAACGTTCGACGGAGGCCGGGAGCTTGAGCTCCTCCGCCGCCTGTTCTCCGACCTTGGCTGAGCGGAACCTTCATATCGTCAGCTTCGATGTGCCCGCGCCGCCGGATTACGGTGGCGTCATCGATGTGTACCACAAGGTCGCTGCGCTGGCCGGACTGGGGGTGCGCGTCCACCTGCACTGCTACACCTACGGCCGCGGGCCCAGCGAGGACCTGGAGCGCCTCTGTGCCAGTGTGCACTACTACCCCCGGAGCACGAGCAAGCATCTGCTGTTCAGCGGTCTTCCCTATGTGGTGGTGAGCCGGCGCAGCGATGAGCTCCTCGACCGGCTGGCGCAGGACGATCACCCGATCCTGTTCGAGGGTTTGCATTCCTGCTATTTCCTGGGCGATCCGCGGCTCGTGGGCCGCACGCGGCTGGTTCGGACCCACAATGTGGAGCACGATTACTACGAGGCCCTCGCGCGAGCCGAGCGCGGCACCTTCAAGCGCACCTACTTCGTGCAGGAGGCCCGCAAGCTGAAGCGGTTCGAACCCGTGCTGAGCGAGGCGGACGTCGTGCTGGCCATCTCCCCGAACGACCAGGCCTATTTCGCCTCCCATTTCAAGCGCGTGGTGCATGTGCCCGCCTTCCATCCCAGCTCGGGCGTGGAGGTGCCTCCGGGGCTTGGCCGCTTCTGCCTATACCACGGCGCGCTCAGCGTGCCGGAGAACGATCAGGCCGCCCTCTTCCTGGTGAACGAGGTCTTCAACGAACTCCCCGTGCCGCTGGTGATCGCCGGCAGCGGTGCCAGCCGTGAGCTTCGCGCCGCCGTGTCCCGCTCCACCAACGTCAAGCTCCGCGAGAACATCCCCACGGCCGCCATCACCGAGCTGGTGCGCCAGGCACAGGTGAACGTGCTGCCCACCTTCCAGGCCACGGGCATCAAGCTTAAGCTGCTGCTGTGCCTGTTCACCGGGCGCCACGTGGTGTGCAACACGCCGATGGTGAAGGACACCGGCCTGGAGGAGCTCTGCCTGGTGCACGATGACCCGGCGCTCATGCGTTTGAGCATCCAGGCATGCATGGCAAAGCCCGCCAACGGCAGCACGTTGGAAAGGCGCATTGCCGTGCTCGAGGAGCGCTTCAGCAATCGGCGGAACGCGCAGGTCATCCTGGACCTGATGGACCGGCACTGATCAGGCCATCGCCTCCTCCAGGAGGCGGCCGTCGTGGCAGCGTACCACACGGGCATTGACCTTCTTCATGTGCGTGTAATCGTGCGTGGCCATGAGCACGCACCGTCCGCTCAGGCTGATGGTGTGCAGCAGATCGAGGATGCCTCCCGTGGTCTCGGGGTCGAGGTTGCCGGTTGGCTCGTCCGCCAGGATGAGCTCGGGGTCGTTGACCAGGGCGCGTGCGATGCTGACGCGCTGCTGTTCGCCCCCGCTGAGCTCATGCGGCATCTTGTAGCCCTTGGTGCTCAGCCCCACCTTCTCCAGCACCTCCGCAGACCGCTGCTGCATGCGCTTGGCGTCCGTCCATCCGGTGGCACGCATCACGAAAGGGGGGTTGTCGTTCACTTTGCGGTCGCCCAGCAGCTGGAAGTCCTGGAACACGATGCCGATGCGCCTGCGGAGGAACGGCACCTGGGCGCGCTTCAGGCCCTTGAGGTCGAACCCGCAGCAAGCGCCGTCGCCCTCCACCAGGGGCAGGTCGCCGTAGAGCGTGCGCATCAGGCTGCTCTTGCCGCTGCCCGTGCGCCCGATCAGGTAAACGAACTCGCCCTTGTTCACGGTGAGGTCCACCGCGTCCAGCACCAGGTTCTCGCGCTGGAAGATGCGCACGTTGCGCAGTTGGATGACCGGGGTCTCGCTCATGGCTGGGAGGGGCGCGGCCCTTGCGGGACGCGGCGTGCCAAAGGTGGAAAATTTCCATGCGGCCGGTGGCGTTCCTGCTTGGATGGAGGCCCGTTCGCATGAACAGTTCCGCGTGGAAAAGTCCGGTGGGCACGGTCCTCGCCCCGGCGCGACCCAGAGGATCTTTGGTCACTTCATGACGGCCATTCGCACCATGCAGTCGGCCGCACTGGCCACCGGCCTGCTGCTGGCGTGCGCTGCCAGTGCGCAGCGCCCCGCCCACTTCGAGCGTCCCCGGGCGCCCTTGGACCACGCCATGGGCTTGTTCGACATGGCGCAGTACACGGCTGCACAGTACGAGGCGGACCGCATCGCCGAGGCCATCCGCGACCCCAAGTCCTCCGTGCGCATCGAGGCCGAGTACCTGGCCGCCATCTGCGCCGTACGCCTCTTCCACCAGGACGCCCCGGTGCGCCTGCTGCGCTTCATGGACGCCCACCCGGAGGACATCCATGTGGCGGCCGTGCGCCTGGAACTGTTCCGGCACTACTTCTCCGCCAAGCGTTGGAAGGATTGCCTGGCCTGGGCGGCCCGTGTGGATGTGGCGGCATTGGATGACGCCGATGCGGCCGAGTTCCATTTCAAGCACGGGTACGCGCTCTTCCAGGATGGGCAGGTGGAGCCTGCGCTGTCCGCCTTCGGCCGCGTGAAGGATGGCAACGGCCCCTACGCGGCACCCGCCCGCTATTACACCGCCCACATCGATTACGAGCGCGGGCGCTACGCCAGCGCGCTGCCGGTCTTCGAACAGCTGCGCGATGACCCCGCGTTCGGACGCGTGGTCCCCTTTTACATCGCCGAGATCAACTTCATGCAGGGCCGTTACGAGGAGGTGATCGCCTACACGGGGCCCCTGCTCAAGGATCCGGAGGGCACCAAGCGCATCGGCGAGATCAACCGCCTGGCCGGTGAGGCCCACTACCGCACCGGGCGATACGCAGAGTCCATCCCCTACCTGGAAAAGGCCATGGAGCGGGGCGCCGGCGTGGGCCGCAGCGAGCGCTACCAGCTTGGCCATGCCTACTACAAGGCCGGTGATCACCAGAAGGCGCTCAACCAGTTCACGCTGGTCACCTCCGAGGACGACACCCTCGCCCAGCTAGCCGTGTACCATATGGCGGACTGTTACCTGGCGCTCAAGGAGAAGAACTATGCGCGCAACGCCTTCAAGCGCGCCTACCAGCTGGGGTTCGACCCTCTGATCACCGAGGACGCCCTCTTCAACTACGCCAAGCTGGCCTACGAACTGAGTTTCGACCCCTACCGCGAGGCGATCATCGCGCTGCGCGACTTCCTGAAGGAGTATCCGGACACGCCCCGTCGCGATGAGGCGTATGGATTCCTCGTGGACGTATTCATGCGTTCCAGGAATTACGAGGCGGCCCTCGAGGCGCTGGATGGCATGCGCGACCTGGACGTGCGACTGCGGACCACCTACCAGCGCATGGGCCATGACCGTGGCGTGGAGCTCTACGATGGCAGGAGGTATGCTGACGCGGTCAAGGCCTTCCAGCGGGCGATGAAATACCCCATGGACCCCGAGGTGAACGCGCGCTGCCATTACTGGACGGGCGAGTCCTACTACGGCAGCGGCGAGTACGAGCAGGCACTGCGCAAGTACGACGACCTGCGCAACAGTCCGGGGGCCTACGCCACCGACCTCTACGAGCAGGCGAGCTACAGCATGGGCTACGCCTACTTCAAGCTGCGGAAGTACGATGAATCGATCACCGCCTTCCGCCGGTTCACGGCCGCACCGGGAGTTGACGCGCGCCAGCGTGCGGACGCCCTGCTGCGCATCGGGGACATCCACTACCTGGCCAAGAACGAGGCGGAGGCCGTGTCCTACTACGACCAGGCCGTTAATGCCGGGACGCCGGACAAGGATTACGCGATGTACCAGAAGGGTGTATGTCTGGGGCTTGAACAGAAATACGGCGAGAAGGTGTCGGTGCTGAGGTCCCTGCTGGCCGAGCGCCCCAACTCGCGCTTCGCGGCCGACGCCAAGTTCCAGCTGGGCGAGACCTGCATCAACATGGACAAGGATGACGATGCGCTCGGCTACTATGAGCAGGTGGTGCAGCAGCACCCCAACAGCCCCCACGTGCGCCAGAGCATGCTACAGTCCGCCCTGATCCACAAGCGCCAGGGCGATGCCGCCCGTGCGCTGCAGGAGTTCAAGGCCATCGTGGCCCAGTATCCCACGGTGGAGGGCTCGCGCGATGCGCTGGCGGGTATCGAGAGCATCTGTGTGGAGCAGGGCCGGGTGGGCGAGTACGAGGCCTACGTGCGCACGCTGAGCTTCGTGGACCCATCCACGCTCGACCTCGATGAGAAGTACTACCGCAGTGCCGAGGCCCTCTACTTCGATGACAAGTGCGACCAGGCGATCGGCGCCTTTGGGGATTACCTGGCCAAATACCCGCAGGGTGCTTTTGCCGCTCAGGCCCGTTATTACCGCGGTGATTGTGCCTACCGTGCCAGGCGGTACGGCGAAGCCCTGCCCGACCTGGAGGCGGTGGTGGCCGCCGGCAGCCCCGATCACCTGGAGAGCGCGCTATTCGGCGCCAGCGATATCCTGTTCCGCGAGCAGCGCTGGGAGGGCGCATTGCCGCTGTTCGCGCGCCTGGCCGAGGTGGCCGCAGCACCGCAGAACGTGCTGGCAGCCAAGGTGGGTCGCATGCGCTGCCTACGTGAGCTCGGCCGGCCGGACGATGCCGCCGCCGCCGCGGACGAACTGCTCCAGGATAACGGGATCTCCAACGACCTGAAGGCCGAGGCCGGCCTGCTCACCGCCACCCGCAGCCTCAATGCCAACGAACTGGACAAGGCCTATGCCGGGTTCAAGGCCGTGGCCCAGGCCAGCGCGAGCGCCAGCGGCGCGGAGGCACGCTACCACATGGCCTATGTGCGCTACATGCAGCAGCGCGGCGCCGATGCGGAGAAGGAAGTGTTCCAGCTGGTGCAGAAGTACCCGAGCTATGAGCTCTGGAAGGCCCGCGGGTTCATCCTGCTGGGCGACATCTATATGCAGCTCGACGACCCGTTCCAGGCCAAGGCCACCCTCCAAAGCGTGATCGACAACGTGACGGACCCGGCGCTGGTGGAGCAGGCCCGTACCCGCCTGGATGCCATCCTGGCCTCCGAGGCACAGCAAACCACTCCGGCCCCGCAGGACGAGATCGAGGTGCCTGTGAACGACACCCACCCCAACGCCGACCAGGAATGAGCATGCGCCGCCTTCCCCTGCTGCTGGCCCACCTGCTGCCGCTCTTCGCGGCCGCCCAGGAGGGCAACGCCCCCGGTGGCCAGTACTACATACATGGCATCTACAATCCCACCATCGCCGATGTCCGGAAGATCGAGCTGCGTCCCGCGCTGCTGGACACGGCCGTGCCTCCCCGCGCCATCAGCTACACCGTGCAGCCCGTCCAGGCCCGGCTTCCCGTGAAGGTGGACAGCATCGCGCCCGCAAAGCTCAATGTCTCCCAGGCCAACGAGCGCCTTTACAAGGGCTTCGTGCGGCTCGGATTCGGCCTGTACAACACCCCCGTCGGTGAACTTTACTACGACCAGGGACGAAGCCGCAAGGACGCCTTTGGCGTGCACCTCAAGCACATGAGCAGTGCAGGAGGCCTGCAGGACGTGGGGGCCAGCGACTACAGCTTCAACAACGTTGACGCCTTCTACACCCGCATGCTGCGCCACCACGCCATCCACCTGCGGGGTGACTATGCCCGTCGCGGTGTGGGCTACTACGGGTTCCGCACCGAGGCCTTCGATACCCTGGGGTTGCCGGTGCCAAATGACCGGCAGGTATACAACGACCTGGGCTTCACCGCCCGGCTGCGCAGTCTTTACGCCGACAGTTCCGCGCTTGCGCATGATGTGCGGCTGGATGCCCGCTACTACACCAGCGCGGCCGGGAGCCGGGAGACCAACATCCGCTTCACGGCCGACCTGGGCAAGGAGGTGGGCTCCGAGACCTACGCGGGACAGCTGCTGGTGGACAACAACGCATACCTCGGCGTGGCGTCCGATACCGTACCCGGTTTCCGCCAGAACGGCACCCTGGTGACCCTGAGCCCGTCCGTGAGCACCCGGGGCAGGCGCTATGTGGTGCGCGTGGGCGCCGGCATCACGCTGGACGCGCTGGCCAGCACGACCTTCCACGTCTACCCGCAGGCTTACCTGAGCTATGGCCTGTTCGATGACATCCTTGTTCCCTATGCCGGGGTTGACGGCCAGCGTCGCCGGAACAGCCTGCGCAGCATCACCCAGGAGAACCCCTGGACGGAGGCGGCACCCGTACTGTCCAATACGAGCCAGCTCTACGATCTGTACGGGGGGCTGCGCGGCAGTCTCAGCAGCACGCTCTCCTTCGATATCCGGGCCTCCTTCAGCGAATGGAAGGACCGCCTGCTCTATGTCACGGACGGCGTGAGCGGCATCGGCCAGCGGTTCACCCCCGTGTACGATGACATGCAGGTTCTGGATGTGAGCGGCGAGATCGGTTATGATGCCGGCGATGGCATCCGGGCCCACGCACGGATGGACATCTTCAACTATACCATGGGCGACCAGGCCGAGGCCTGGAACCTGCCCCCCTACCAGCTCACCCTGGGCGGCCGGTACAGCTTGCGTGAGAAGCTGATCGTGGAGCTGGACGCCCTGCTGATGGGCAGGCGGAAGGCCTTCTCCCCGGTCTGGGCGGATGCCACCGACACGGACCCGCAGGGTACCGAGGTGGTGGACCTGGGCGGTTTCCTGGACCTGCACCTGGGGGTGGAGTACCGCTACACGAAGCGCCTGAGCCTCTTCCTGCAGGCCAGCAACCTCAGCGCCAGCAAGTACGAGCGCTGGTACCGTTACCCGGTCCAGCGCACCCTCCTGATCGGCGGGGCCAGCTACGCATTCTGACCCGC
This sequence comes from uncultured Chryseobacterium sp., assembly GCA_964621425.1. Taxonomy (GTDB): domain Bacteria; phylum Bacteroidota; class Bacteroidia; order Flavobacteriales_F; family PHOS-HE28; genus PHOS-HE28. The sequence goes on from CAZUNW010000113.1 coordinate 7,011, forward strand.
TGGGGACGGCCCAGGGCCAGGTGTACGCGGGCCCATAGCGATCCGCCCGATACAGGCAAGTGCCTGGCCGGGGTTAATTATCAACAAAACCCGCGCCGATGTTGGGAAAAGGCCGGGTACGGCACCCTGTGATCCGGTATCTTCGCGTTCCCTTCCCGAACGGGCAGGCAGAACCACAAGGAACATGTCCGAGACCGTCGTAGAAATGAGTGAAAAGAAGAAGGCCGCGAATACGTATTCGGCTGACAGCATCCAGGTGCTGGAAGGCTTGGAAGCGGTGCGCAAGCGCCCCGCCATGTACATCGGGGACATCGGAGTGAAGGGCCTTCACCACCTGGTGTACGAAGTGGTGGATAATTCCATCGATGAGGCGCTGGCGGGCCATTGCGACACCGTGGAGGTGAGCATCACGGCCAACAACGCCATCCGCGTGAAGGATAACGGCCGAGGCATACCGGTGGACATCCACGCCAAGGAGGGGCGGAGCGCCCTGGAGGTCGTGATGACCGTGCTTCACGCCGGTGGCAAGTTCGACAAGGACAGCTACAAGGTGTCCGGAGGCCTCCACGGGGTGGGTGTGAGCTGCGTGAACGCGCTCAGCACGCACCTGCGGGCCGAGGTGCACCGTGATGGGAAGGTGTACGAACAGGAATACAGCGAAGGGAAGCCCCTCTTCGCCGTGCGCGAGGCTGGGAAGACCACCTACCGGGGCACGATCGTCACGTTCCAGCCAGACCTGAGCATCTTTCAGGTGGGCGAGTACAATTACGATACC
>CAZUNW010000114.1:0-441 GCA_964621425.1 uncultured Chryseobacterium sp.
CTTCTCCAGGATCGCGGCGAAAATGGGTCCGCTGGCCATGTAGTCCACCAGCTCGCCATAGAATGGACGCTCCTTGTGGACCTCGTAGAAGGTCCCCGCCTCGGTGGCGGAGAGACGGGTGTACTTGAGGGCCACGATCCGGAATCCGTTGGCGATGATCATATCGATGATCTTGCCGGCATCCCCTGCGGCCACGGCCTCGGGTTTGATCATCGTGAAGGTGCGGTTGCCTGCCATGGTTGTGTTGAAAAAGAGGCGCAAAAATAGGTGGTCCGGGGCATCGCGCCCCCCTTTTCGTTGACCTTCCTTCGTGCGTCCACCGGAGCATCACCTCCCGCACACACGACCAAACACCAGTCACATGCGTCCTGCGTCCTTTTCCTTGCTCCTGCTCCCCGCGCTCATCGCCACCGAAGCCGAGATCGACGAGATCGCCGCCCG
>CAZUNW010000114.1:451-7757 GCA_964621425.1 uncultured Chryseobacterium sp.
GCTCATCGCCGCCTGCGGAACGGCGGAAAGCGATGGGGGGGCCAATGATAAACTGGTGGTGGGGGACAGCGCTTCCGTCGCCCCGGGCGCCGCCCTCTACCAGATGCCCACGCCCAACGAGCTCTTCGCCATCGTCCGCGTCATGGCCGGGGAGGGACGCAAGCAGGCCATGAACCCCGTGGCCAGCGCCGACCAGTACACCACGCTTACCCGTCGGTCCTTCAACTTCGGGGTCTACTGCACGGACCTCATCTATGCCAGCTATTTCAAGCTCAACGCCGAGGTGGTCCGCTATTACCTGACGGTGAAGAAGCTGGGTGACCAGCTGGGCATCTCGGGCGCGTTCAGCGAGGGCGACTTCGCGCGCCTCGAACGCAATCTGGCGAATGGGGACAGCCTCGAGGTCATCAGTAACGACGCGTACTACAAGGCCTACGAAAAGCTGCAGCAGGAGGAGATGGGGCCGGCCCTCAGCCTGGTGCTGGCCGGCGGCTGGGTGGAGAGCATGCACCTGGTGATGGACCAGGTGGGGCCGTTCGACCCGGCGGCCCCATTGGTGCAGCGCGTGGCTGAGCAGAAGTTCAGCCTGGAGCACCTTATTGACTTGATGACCGTATACGGGGAGGACCCCAATGTGGCACCTGTGCGAGACCGCCTCATCGCCCTGCGCGACATCTATGACCAGCTACCCCTGCAGCGTACCGCGCACGCGGGCAAGTCCGCCTCCGGCCGCATGGTGCTGGGTGACGACCTGCGCGTGCAGCTTACGGCCGAGCGTTTCGACCAGCTGCGTGAGGCCGTGGAGGCCCTGCGCTCAGATCTCGTCCAGCCCGCATCCAAGACCGAACCGATCAAAGCCTGATGGCCATGCGTCCCTTGAAAAGCATCCTTGCAGCCTGTGCCGTGATGACCCTCACGGCAGCCGGCGCTCAGTATAACTGCAGCGACTACCACAAGTTCAACTGCGCCAGATCCGGAGATGATCGATTCTCCCTGAACGGCCAGAGCAAGAGCGCCAGTGTCCGGGTGGGCGAACCCACCGAACTGAACGTCATCGTTTACGGCGGGCAGGACTACCGTATTTCCTTCTGCTTCGACGAGAAGATCATCGGGGATCATGTGGCGGCGCGCCTGGTGGAGAAGGTGCGCGTGCCGAAGGAGGAGGAGGTCGAGGAGGTCCTGATGGAGGACGTGCTGGACGACCAGGGACAAGCCACCGGGCAGCGTCGCGAGGTGCGGCGTGTGGTGCGTCGAACGGTCTATGAGGATGAGCGCAAGGTGCTCTGGGATAACACCGAGCACGAACTGGCCCAGGAGGTCGAGTTTTCCGCGGCCACCACCCGCCGCCTGGTGGTCGAGGTCACCGCGCCCGGTGTCACCGATCCAAAAGGACGGGCCAAGGACCTCGACATCGGCTGTGTGGGCATCCTCATCGAGCACATGCCCACGCCCAACCTCGGCTTCTGAACGCGCCTGTGCCATCTCGCCTCCATGCCCTTCGTGCACCGCGAACACCCTGAACTGCTGCGCCTGCAGGCACTGCTTGGCGGACCAAGGCGTTGTGTCATCGTAACGCACCACAACCCCGATGGTGATGCGATGGGCTCCTCGCTCGGGCTCGGCCACGTGCTCCGCCGGCTCGGTCACACCGTTCAGGTGGTCCTGCCCAATGCACCGCCCGCCTTCCTGCACTGGCTTCCAGGCAGCGCCGGATGCATCGCCGGCGATTCCGCCCCTGACGAGTGCCGTGCGGCCATCTCCGGGGCGGACATCGTGTTCTGCCTCGACTTCAACCGGCCCGACCGGGTCGGCGTGCTCGAGGAGCCGCTCAAGGCCGCACGCCAGCGCGTGCTCATCGATCACCATCAACGCCCCGACCTGGAGGCCGTCGCCGCATTCAATGACACGGCCTCCTGTGCCACCAGCCAGATGGTGGTGGACCTGCTGGAAGCACTCGGTCATACCGACCTCATCGACGCCGATGCGGCCACATGCCTTTACACCGGCATGATGACCGATACAGGCTCCTTCCGCTTCTCGAGCACAACGTCGCACACCTTGCGCGTCGCGGCCATGCTGATGGATCGCGGCGCCGTGCCCGACCGCATCCATAGCGCCGTGCTCGATGATCATTCCGAGGGCCGCATGCGGCTGATGGGCTTCATGCTCGCCGAACGCATGACGGTGCTGCAGGAACTGGCCTGTGTGGTGCTGGTGCTGAAGGCGCACGACCTGGAGCGCTTCGGGTTCAAGCCCGGGGACACCGAGGGCTTTGTGAACCTGGGCCTGAGCATGCGCGGCATCCGGATGTCCGCCTTCTTCCTGGAGCGCCCCGATCGGGTTAAGATCAGCCTTCGCTCCAAGGGACGGCTCCCTGTGGACCGTCTGCTGGCGGACCACTTCGCTGGAGGCGGCCATTTGAACGCGGCCGGCGGGCAGTACGAAGGGCCCATTGATGCATGCGTGGAACGCTTCATGCACCTGCTTCCCGGTTTCATGCAGGCCCACCCCGCGGAATGAGGCACCTGTCCGCGGCCGCGATGCTCCTGGTCATGGCCTGCGGTGGCGAGGCACCCCCTGCTGCACGTTCGTCCTCATCCGCACCGGAGCGCACGCCCGCCCTCGTCCGCGAGAATCAGGAGGCGAACCGCATCGAGTCTCGCGACCTGGCCAACTACGCCGCACGCCATGGCCTGCGCACGTTCATCTCCGGCACCGGTGTGCACCACCTCCTGCTGCGCGACCTTCCCGGTGACACCGCCCGTCCAGGGCAGTGGGCGACCATCAACTACCGCCTGGAACTTCTCAATGGCACCGCATGCGGTGCCTCGGATCCGGGCCGTCCCGAGAGCTTCAAGGTGGAAATGGACCATGTTGAGAGCGGGCTGCATGAGGCCATCCAGCACCTGTCACCCGGCGACAGCGCTGTGGTGCTCATCCCGAGCTATCGCGCACACGGCTTGCTGGGCGATCTCGATAAGGTACCGATGCGCAGTTCAGTGGTCTACCACATCGGACTTGTGGAGCTTGCCGAACGTCCCGGGCGATGAGGGCGACGATCCTGCCGTCCGCCTGCCTCGTGTTGCTGCAGGCCTGCATGAACGGTCCTCACGCGGGCTACACGCGAATCGCACCGGACATCCATTTCCGGCTCATCACCCTGGGTGGAGGTGAGGCCGTGCCGGCGCAGGGGGACTCTGTGCTCCTGCTATTGCGGGCCGGCGTTCCCGGGGGGGCGTCCGGTGAACTGGCCAGCGTTGAGCGCTGGTTTGCCGTGGCCGACCTGCGCCGCGGGGACTGGGCACCGGTGCTCGATCGCATCCACCAGGGCGACAGTGCAAGTGTGATCCTGCCCGTCACCGCAATGCCTTGGGCTGTGTTGCTGCCGTCCGGTGCCGCGCCTCCCGCGAACGACCTGGTCATGCAGGTGGAGCTTGCCATCCGCGAGCACCTTCCCGCGGCACACCTGCGGGAGCGCGCGACCGCGAGGCGCTCCACCGGTGCGGTGCAGGGTGAACGCAGCGCATTGACCGCGTTCATCGCCACCTCAGGCCAGCCCTGGCAGCGCTGGGGGACGAGCGACCTGCATTACCTGCTGGGACCGTTGCCGGGCGATACGGCCCGGGTGCGTCCAGGCGATCGTGTGCTGATCACCTATTCGGGTGAACATCTGGATGGCGGGGCACCTTTCGATGTGCGGGAGGGGGAGGGGCGTGGCCTCGCTTACCGGTTCGGCGAGCCGGACCAGGTGCTGGCCGGTATCAACGTGGCCGTCAGCCTGCTTCGCGCTGGGCAGGAGGGCAGGTTCCTCATTCCATCGGCAATGGCCTTCGGTGCCGCCGGTGTGCATGGGCGCGTGCGGCCCCATGAGCCGGTGGTCTATCGCGTGCGCCTTGTGCGCGTGGAGCGCACCGCCGACCCCGGAACCTGAACACGCTGCGCGCGTATGAACGGCTGCGTGCCCCTCCGCTCGCGCTCGTTCCACCGTGATCCCCACCGCCCTGCTCCGCCTGCGCCTGCTTGGTCCGGCCCTCGCGCTGCTGTTGGCATCCGGGATGCATGCACAGGAGCAGTTCGGTCTGGTTCACGGGAACTGGTCCGGTCCGGATGCCTTGGGGCTTGATCCCACGCGGTCGGCCGGGCAATGGCCCCATGCCTCGGTGCGGCTTGCGGGTGCCGATGTGTTCCTGTGGAACGACCTGGTGGCACTGAACGGGGATGCGCACAGCCTTGCCGGTGAACTGGGTAATGGCATGCAGGGTCGGCTTCCCGCCAACGTGGTGCTCCGCGCTTCCCTGCAGGACGAAATGAAGCATGGCTTCGTTGCCGGCGCCATGCCTGGACCCGCGTTCACCATGTCCATAGGCAGGGCGGGCTTCGGTCTTTCGCTCCGTACGCGAAGCCTGACCAGCGTCACCGGGCTCAGCCCGCACACGGGTGCCTTCCTATTCCATGGGCTGGGCCATCGCCCGCAGCACGGTGAACGCAGGCGCGACGAGCACCTGCGTGCCACGTCGGCGGCATGGACGGAACTGTCCGCCAACTACGCACATGTGCTGCATGCCGCGGGTTTCGGGCTCTTGAAGGCCGGGGCATCCATTCGTTACCAGATTGCCCACGCCGGTGCCGCACTGCGCTTCGATGTGCTGGATTACACCGTGGTGGATACCCTGCGTGCCGAAGTGCACGAGGTGAGCGGTGCGTACGGCATGGTCCTTCCGCAGGCCTTTGCAGGCTCGGGTTGGGGAGCGGACCTGGGCGTCAGCTACGAGCGCACGGAGGAGGAGGCGGACCGTTATCGTCCCCACGCTGCATCCGGCGGCTGCACGCCGATGCACTACCGCTATCGCATCGCTCTTTCCCTGCTCGACCTGGGAGGTATGCGCTTCACCGATGCCGTGGGCGCCACGGTACGTTCCGGATCGCTGTCGATCCCCGATCATGGTGCATTAGGTGCGGGCGGGCTTGTCGGGTTCGACAGCCTTTACGCGGCTGCCGGTGCGGTCGCTGCCACGCGCGGCCTGCGCATCGGCAATCCCACCGCGGTGGCCTTGGTGTACGACCAGCGGGTAATGTCCAATACCTACGTGGGGCTGGCCATGGTGCAGCAGGTAAGCGGTCGCCGCGGCGATCGCCTGCGCAGGCCGAATTCGCTGGCGATCACACCGCGGTTCGATACGCGCTGGTTCGAGGCGGCAGTGCCCATCGTGCTGCACGAATACGGATGGCGCCGCCCTTCGGTGGGCCTGATGCTGCGCTTCAGCGACCTGGTGGTCGGCTCCGATCACGTGCTGCCCTTCGTGTTCCGGCCGGACGTGGATGCCGTGGACCTGTACGTGCGCGTGCGCATCACCATCCAGCGTAGCCCGTTCTGCAAGGGCAGGCGGAAACCTTCGCGCGGTCACCGGCCCGGCAGCCAGGACGCGTTGCCGTGCATGCTGCCCTGATCAGCGGCCCAGCACGAACACCGTGCGCCTGTCCTTGAGCTCCGGAGGGCGGCTGCGCCATTCGGCCACCGTACAGGTGCGGATGAGCGCATCCGGTTGCATCAGTTCGGCAGCGATGCAGAGCCTCAGTCCGGCATCCACTGTGCGCAGCAGATCGGCCAGCAGGCTGTCGTTGCGGTACGGTGTCTCGATGAACAGATGGGCACTGTCGTGCTGGCGGATGTCCGTGGAGATGGCCTGGAGTGCCCTGCGCCGTTCGTGCGGCTCGCGCGGCAGGTAGCCGTGGAAGGTGAATGACTGGCCGTTGAGCCCCGAGGCGGCTAGGGCCAGCAACAGCGAGGAGGGCCCGGGCCAGGGCACAACGGCGATGCCCAAACGGTGCGCATGGGACACGAGGCGTGCGCCGGGGTCCGCCACACAGGGCATGCCTGACTCGCTCAGGACCGCACATTCCCCGGTGCGCAGGACAAGCTCGGCATGGTCCCGCACGGTGATCTCGTCGGTGTCCTTGTCCAGCACGTGCAGTTGCAGACGGCCCAGGTCCAGGTCGGGTACCATGCGCCGCAAGGCCCGTCGTGCGCTGCGTTCATGCTCCACGAAATACACCGTGACGCGACGCACCAGGTCGATGGTGGCCGGCGCCAGCTGGTCCACTCCACCCGTCTCGCCCAGCCAGACCGGCAGCAGGTGCAAGCGTGCCTCAGCGGCCATGGCGCAGGTGTTCGAAGAGCCCTGTGACGGCCTCGTCCAGCATCCGGTAGACCGCCTCGAAGCCCTCCTGATCACCGTAATAGGGGTCGGGTACTTCGCGCAGCGGATGCTGCGGGGCATGGTCCATGATGAGCAGCGCCTTCCTGCGCAGGCCGCTGTCCTCCGTTAGTCGATGGATGCCGGCCAGGTTGTGCTTGTCCATGGCCAGCAGTAGGTCGAACCGTGCCAGGTCCATGGCCTGCAGTTGCCGTGCGCGCAGATCGCTGATGTCGATGCCATGGCGTTGCATGGCCTTGCATGCGCGCGGGTCCGGCGCCTCCCCAACATGGTTGCGGCTTGTGCCGGCCGAGTCGGTCGCGATCGTAAGCCCTTCGAGCGCGGCCCTGTGTCGCAGCACGCCCTCGGCCATGGGGCTGCGGCAGATGTTGCCCAGGCAGACGGTGAGTATCCTCATGCGGGTCGGTGGGAGCGAAGGTCCACAAAAGGGGAAGCCCCCGCGCTGGCGGGGGCTTCCGGTGTATCAACCATGCTCAGTGGATGCTGAGCTTCTTCTCGAGGTCCTCCAGGTAGCCGCGGAACTGCTTGTCCGTTTCCTGCAGGTTGTTCACGGTGCGGCAGGCGTGCAGCACAGTGGCGTGGTCCTTGCCCCCGCAATGTGCGCCGATGCTTGCCAGTGAACTCTTCGTCATCTTCTTGGCGAAGTACATCGCGATCTGGCGGGCCTGCACCACTTCCCGCTTGCGCGTCTTGCTCTTCAGGAGCTCGATCGGCAGGTCGAAGTAGTCGCACACCACCTTCTGGATGTAGTCGATCGACACCTCGCGGGCGGTGTTCTTGACGAACTTGTCGATCATCTGCTTGGCCAGGTCCAGCGTCACCGCCTTCTTGTTCAGCGAGCTTTGGGCGATGATGCTGATCATCGCGCCCTCCAGTTCGCGGATGTTGGTCGTGATGCTGTAGGCCAGGTATTCAACGACCTCCTTGGGCAGGTCGATGCCCTCGGCATACATCTTCTTCTGCAGGATGGCGATGCGCGTCTCCAGGCCCGGGGTCTGCAGGTCGGCGCTGAGGCCCCACTTGAAGCGGGAGAGGAGGCGCTGCTCCATGCCTTGCATCTCCACCGGGGCCTTGTCGCTCGTGATCACGAG
>CAZUNW010000115.1:0-7755 GCA_964621425.1 uncultured Chryseobacterium sp.
AGCGGTTCAGGATGCGGTCGCTGAGGCTGCCGTGGTTGGTGCCGATGCGCATGGCGGTGTCGTGCTCCCTGCATATGCGCACCAGAGGCGTGAAGCGATCACGGATGCGCTCCAGCTCCTCCGCATATTCCGCGTCCGTGTACTCGCGCACATCGAACCGCTTCTTGTCTGCATAGTTGCCGGGGTTCACACGCACCTTCTCCACGATGCGCGCGGCCACCTCGGCGGCGTTGGGAGTGAAGTGGATGTCGGCCACGAGCGGTGCACTGAAGCCTGCCGCGCGGATGCGCTTCTTGATCTCGGCCAGGTTCTCCGCGTCCTTCCTGCTCGGCGCGGTGATCCGCACCAGCTCGCAGCCTGCCTCGATCATGCGGATGCTCTGGGCCACGGTGGCCGCGGTGTCCATCGTGTCCGTGGTGGTCATGCTCTGCACCCGGATGGGGTGGTGGCCACCGATGCCGATGTCGCCGATGCGCACGGCCCGGGTCGTCCAGCGTTCGTAACGCGTGAGCGACGGGCAGTAGGTGCGTGTGTCGGTGACCGCGTTAGCCATGGCGGGCGAAGGTAGGAACAGCGCGGCCGGGGGAATGTTCAGGCGGTGTCCCCGCGCCCATGCTCACGGCTTCAAGGGCGCAGCGCCGCGGTCCTCCACGAAGGTCCAGCCGCCATTCTCCACCACCGCGCGCAGCACTGCGAGAAAGCCCTCCATTTGTTCGTCCGCGGCCTCGTAGAGCCCGCTCTTCCGAAGTCGTTCCTCCAGCCGTTTCCTGGCCTGCTGCTCCATGCGGGTGTGGTCGGCAGCACTGAACTCGGCGAAGGCGCCCTCCTGCAGGTCGTAGTAGCGCACATCATGCTCCAGCGAGAGCAGCTTCGCCTCGCCCACGCCGGTGAACCGTACTGTTCGCGTGCCCTCATCCATCACCAGCCCCAGCCCCTCCAGGTCGTACCCCACCGATGCGCGGGCCTTCACCAGCAGTATGGCCTGCTTGCGGTTCCATCCCAAGTCCTTCGTCCAGTCGAACCACGCCGCGCTGTTGTCGCTGTATGTGAGTACCTCGCTGAGGTCTCCCTCCGCCGTCACGAGCTTCAGAACGGGACGGATGCGCTCCAGCAGCACGGTGCTGGTCACCTCATCTGCGGGTGGTCCGGGCCGGTAGACCTCGCGGGTGATGAGGAACACGAGCAGGGCGGTGCCCAACAGGACCAGGGTGCCGGGGTAGCGTTTCATGGTGCGTACCCCAAAGGTCGCACCCGGGCGCCGATACCTTTGGCCGATGCATCCGCCACCCCCGGTCCTGGCGTTGTTGGTGCTGCTGTCCGCGTGCGGCGGTGCAGGCCGTGTTGACCTGCCCGCATTGCGGCGGGCTGAAGTGGTGCTGGCGGACGGCACGCCCATGGCGGGTGAGGCGGTGTTCGGGAGGGATACCCTGCTGCTCTTGGCACTGGATGCGGAATGTCCCCTCTGCCGTGCCTGTGCGCCCGGACTGGCGGAACTGCCCGTCCGCCCAACGTTCCGGGTGGTGGGGCTGCATGCATCGCCCCACGCCCTGCCGGACAGCGTGCGTGCGTTCGCTGAGGGTGCGAGGCTGCTCTTCCCGCAGGTGATGGACCCGCAATGTGCGATCGCCGGGTCGCTGGGCGTGCGGGTAACGCCGGAGGTCTTCCTGATCGCACCCGATGGCGCGGTGCTGTATCGCGGTGCGATCGACGATCGCGCGGTGCGCGCCGGACGCATGAGGCCCGCACCCGTTCACAACCACCTGCGCAACGCGCTTTCCTCGCTCGCGGCAGGGGGGCTGCCCGCTCAGCGCGAAGTGCCCGCAGTGGGCTGCCTGCTGGAATGCACCGGTACGCGCACACCATGAGGAAAACGCTGCAGTGCGTGCCCCTGGCGCTGGCGATCGCCTCCTGCGGTCCTGTGGACCCCGTGGACCGGGTGCAGGGCCTGCCGGAGGAGGTCACCTATGCGGAGCACATCGCCCCGTTGGTGCGAGCGCATTGTGTGCCCTGCCACGCACCCGGGCAGGCGGCCCCATTCGCGCTGATGACCTATGCGGATGTGCGGCGCAAGGCCCGCATGGTGCGCCATGTCACACGCGGGCGCTACATGCCTCCCTGGCCGGCCGATACCGGCTACACCCGGTTCGCTGGCGAGCGGGTGCTTACCGCCTCCCAGATCGCCTTGATCGGCCGCTGGGTCGATCAGGGCATGGCTCCTGGCGATACGGTGGCGTTCCCGCCCCCTCCACCGGTGCGGCCAGCCGCAGGCCTTGGCCCGCCCGACCTGGTCGTGCCGGTGCCCGGCTCGTACACGGTGCCCGGTGATGGGCGGGACCGCTTCATCATCACCAAGGCGCCCTTCGAGCTGCCCGCGGACACCTTCCTGCGTGCTGTGGCCTTCGTGCCGGGCGATCGGCGCATCGTGCATCACATGAACGGCGGCCTGGTGAACTATGCGGAGGGCGCCAAGGTCGATGTGTTCGAAGGGGCTGGCCACCTCGACGCTGAGCGGCTTTCAGGCCCCGAGGCCTTTACGCGCCTGGGGCTTGCGAACGACGATGGGAGCTGGCCGGCGCTGGTGCCCAGCGCAGTGAATTATCTGCCCGGTCTGGAGCCGCAGGTCCATCCCGGCGGCATCGGCGGCCTCCATCTGCGGCGCAAGGGGGCCTTCCTGCTCAACACGCTGCACTATGGCCCGAGCGATTGCGCCGTCACGGACCGGTCCGTATTCCACCTGTGGTTCGCCCCGCGCCCGCCCGAGCGCCCGATCCAGGAGCTGGCGCTGGGCAGCACGCACACACCGGTCCTTCCTCCGCTGCAGCTCGCTCCTGGGGAGGTGCGCACCTTCACCACGCGCCTTGTGGTGGACAAGGCGATCAGCGTCCTCACGGTCAACCCCCACATGCATCTGTTGGGCCGGAGGTTCACCGCCTACGCCCTTCGCGGGGAGGACACCATCCCGCTGGTGCGCATCCTGGACTGGGACATGCGCTGGCAGTACGCCTATACCTTCCGCCGCCCGGTCCTGTTGGCGCCCGGTGATGTGGTGGTGGTTATGGGCGTTTTCGATAACAGCGCGGACAACCCTGCGCAACCCTTCGATCCCCCGCGTACCGTGACCGGTGCGGACAGCCGGTTCATGCGCACCACGGACGAGATGCTCCAGTTCTTCCTCCTCTATGTGGATACCCGTCCCGGTGATGCGCTCCTGGACCTCGGGGCCGCGGTCACACCTGTGCCAGCGGATCGGGCTCGGTGACCTCGTTGCGGCGTTTGCCGCGCTGGAGCCAGCCGTTCACGAAAAGGCAGGCGAAGATGAGCGTGAAGCCCAGGTAGGAGCCCAGTGTAAGTTGCTCCTCCTCGCCCCAGATGAGCAGGGCGAACACGATGGTGTAGATGGGTTCAAGGTTCACCGTGAGCATGACCGTGAACGGGCTGAGCTGCTTCATGACGGCGATGCCCGCCACGAAGGCGAAGGTGGTGCACACCAGCCCGAGCAGCAGCTGGTAAATGATATCGCTGGCCGGCAGCTCCCAGATGGGCGGAGCGAGGTCACCGGTGGCCAGCCCGAACAGCGCGATGGCCGCCGCCACGCTCACCATTTCGTAGAAGCCGATGCGCAGTGCGTGATCGCGCTTCACGAGCACGCCGTTCACCACGTTGAACCAAGCGCTCAGCAGTGCGCTGAGGGTCGCGACGGCGATCCCCAGGCGCTGCTCCACCTCGAGACCGAAGATGAGCAGCAGCGCGGCAACGACCACGATGCCGAGCACCACCTCGTACATGCGGATGCGGCGCTTGAACCAGAACGGCTCAAGCAGTGCCGTGAACACGGTGCTGGTGCTGAGGCATGCGGCTGCGATGCTTGCGGTGCTGAGCTTGATCGCGCCGTAGAAGGTGATCCAGTGGCCAAGGATGATGAGGCCCACGAGCAGGTAGTTCAACAGGTCGGGCGTCCGCGGTGAGAGGGACCGGCGCGTGGCGAGCGCCACTGCAGCAAGGCCGATGAGGCCGATGACCGTGCGTGTGTAGACCAGGTGCAACGTGGGCTGTTGGATGAGCTTGCCCAATATGCCGGTGAAGCCCCACACGAAGACGGTGACGTGCAGCAGCACGAGCGCATTGCGTTGCGGGGTGGACATGGCGGCTCAGTGCGCGTCGTCGTCGTCCACCTTGGCCACGCCGCCGCTCACCACGAACTTCATTACATCCGCCGCCCGCGCATCGATGGGCGTGACGTTCACCGCGGGCACGATGTAGAGGTTGCCGCTCCACGCGAAACTGTGGGGCAGGTATACCGCCACCTTCCCCCCGGGGATGCCCAGGTGGCCGAGGTCATCCTCGGTCATGAACCCCAGTTTCTCCAGGTCGCCGCTGCCAGCCATGCGGACCAGCACCGGCCGGTCAAAGCGTTTCTTGTTGCCCACCACAGCCTCCACCAGGTCCTTGATCGCCCCGTAGAAGGTCTTCAGGAAAGGGATGCGCTTGAGCACCTCCTCGCCGAACTCGGCCACAGGCTGGTAAAGGATTGTGCTGCCGAGCCAGCCGAACACGGTGAGCCCGACCAGCAGCGTCAGCAGGCCGAGGCCGGGGATGTCGATTGGGATGATGCCGTCCAGGAAGGCGAGGGCCCTCCAAAGGGCCCAGAGCAGTATGGTCGCGGGCACGACGAGCAGCAGGCCTCGCAGGAAGTAGCCCAGCAGGATGCGGCCGATGCGGCGGGGGCTCATGGGCATCAAAGGTAGTTGGTGCCTGTTGCGTGGCTGGCTGCGTCGTGCGCCCGATCAGATGCCATGTGCCTTGCGTACGGCGCGGGGCAGCGACGCCAGCACAAGTCCGTGGCTGTGCCGGGCCAGTTCGAGCAGCAGCCGGTGAGGTACGCTTCCGGTGGCGTCCACCGTGTTCCAGTGGCGTTTGTTCATGTGGTAGCCCGGGGTGATGCCGGCGTGTTGTTCACGCAGTTCGATGGCGCGTTCCGGGTCACACTTCAGGTTGACCCGCTCGAAGGGCTCCACCTGCATCAGGGCGAAGATTCGTCCGCCCACGCGGAAGGCGAGCACCTCCGGTCCGAAGGGCAGGTCCTCGCTGAAGCCCGGGAAGCCGGCGCAATATTCACGGAACTCCTCCAGCGTCATGTCATCAGGGCGTAGAGCACCGGACGGCTCGGTGCCGCGTCGTTCACCCAGTGGGCCACTTGCAGCTCCAGGAGGTAGTGCCCGTCGGGCACCGCGTCGGGCACATGCAGCAGCTCGGTGATGGTACGCGTGCTGTCCCGGGTGGCCGGGAAGTCCCAGAAGGCGTGATGGGCGGCCAGTACGCCGCCGTCCTCCTCGCGGTCCACGCTAGGCAGATCCACCAGCAGGTGCTTCACACCGATGCTGCGCAGCCAGGCCGTCGCCGAGCTTTGCATGTAGGGCGGATTGGTGCCGCACCAGTCGTGCCGGTCCTTGGCCGCCATGTTGGGCAGTGTCCGCAGGACAAGTGCCTCCCGCGGCCGCTCGTCGAGTGCATTGCGCAATTGTTCCAGGGTGATGACCAGGTCCGTTCGTCCGTCGGGCGCCCGGCGCTCCTCCGGGCGCAGGCTCAACACCTCTGCGGTGAAGAAATAGCGGTCAAGGAGGCCGCCCACCGGGGTGATCGCGGCGTCCAGGTGCCCCACGCTCTCGGTGTGCGTGCCGTGCCCGTGGGGGTTCATCCACACGCTGCGGAAGTTCACCGGACCGCCCGCCTCCACGGCGAAGGCCCTGCCCTCCACCACAACGGGCTCCATTCGCACGGGATCCACATACCATGCGCGGGCCCATCCGGCGCCTGCGTGCATGGGCAGGCTCAGGTCGATGGGCCGGCCGAGGTCCACCCGGAAACGGCGACCGTGGTGCTCGATCTCGGCGATCATGGTTCGGCGAACAGTTCCATGGCGATGCGGTCCGCGAAGTGCAGCCCGCGTGCGGTCAAAACTAGCCGCCCCTCGCGCAGCTCCGCCAGCCCCTGCTGCCCGTAGTGCACGATCCGTTGCTCATTCCGTGGGCGGATATCCACCGGCAGCGCATCGAGCGCCACACCGCGCCGGGTGCGGAGCCCGGTGAGGAGCATCTCGTTGGTGCGTTGCACCGGGGTGAGCATCTCCTCTTCGCTGAACGGCAGCCGCTTTTCGACGGCCTCGGCATACCGGGCATTGTTCGCCACGTTCCACCGCCGCTTTGTGCCGTTGAAGCTGTGCGCCGCCGGGCCGATGCCCAGGTAGGGCACACCCTCCCAGTAGCTGCTGTTGTGTCGGCTGAAATGCCCCTCGCGGCCGAAGTTGCTGACCTCGTAGTGGAAGAGCCCTGCGTCCTGCATCCGACCCATCAGGTGGTCGAACTGTGCCGAAACAGCTTCGTCATCCGCGGGCACCACCGCTCCTTGCGCCACCCGGCGCGCCAGTGCGGTGCGGGGCTCCACGGTGAGGGCGTATGCGCTCAGGTGCGGCATCCCGTGCTGCAGCGCAATGGTGATCTGCTCGTCCCATTCGTCCAGCGCCATTCCAGGCAGGCCGTAGATCAGGTCGATGGTCCATGAGGCGAGGCCCGCCTGTGCGATGAGGGCGATACTGCGCAGCGCCTGATCGGCATCGTGCGCCCGGCCCATCCACGCCAGGCGTTCGGCCCGGAAGCTCTGCGTGCCCAGGCTCAACCGCGTGATGCCCGCCGCCTTCCATTCCGCCAGGCGGTCGGCGGTGACGTCATCAGGGTTGGCCTCCAGGGTGACCTCCGCGTCGTTCCTCACCCGCAGCAGGTCGCCGGCCAGCCGGAGGAACGCGGCAATGCGCTCCGGGCCGATGAGGCTGGGCGTCCCGCCGCCGAAGTATACGGTGTCCACCGGTGCATCGCCGATCTCCGGGGCCCGCTGGATGAGCTCCTTCTCCATTGCGTCGAGCACCGTGCCACGGTCACGCGCCGAGGTGCTGAAATGGAAATCACAATATGTGCAGGCCTTGCGGCAGAAGGGGATGTGGAGGTAGAGGCCGGGCATCCGGATGATCAAATGCCCCGAGGGGCGTGGGTGGTACAGATTGTACTTGTGGCACGGGCGGTTGCCGGATCGCGGATACCTGTCCCTGGTCAGGCATTGAGCGTGATGCGGAACGTAGTTCCCTTCCCCGGTGCGCTGCGCTTCACGAAGATCTGGCCCCCGTGGTATTGCTCGATGATGCGTTTGCTGAGGGACAGGCCCAGGCCCCAGCCGCGTTTCTTGGTGGTGAACCCGGGCTGGAACACGGTGCGTTGCTGCGCGGCGGGGATGCCCTTGCCCGTGTCGGTGACATCGATGTGCACCTGCCCGCCTTCCCGTTCGATGGCCAGTGTGAGGGTGCCCGCACCCTCCATTGCATCGATGGCGTTGCGCACGAGGTTCTCGATCACCCAGCTGAAGAGGGGGCGGTTGAGCGGCACCAGCAGGTCGGGCTCTTCCGGCTGCACCACATCGATGCGCGCCTTGCTGGGCAGGCGTGGGCGCAGGTAGAGCACGGTGGCGCGCAGCGTGTGGTAGAGCTTTTCCGGGGCAAGCTCCGGAGAGCTTCCGATCTTGCTGAAGCGCTCGGTGATCACCTCCAGCCTGTCGACATCCTTGCGCATCTCGGTGAGTGCGGCCGCATCCACACCGCGGGACTTCAGCAGTTCCATCCAGGCCATCAGAGAGCTCAGTGGCGTACCCAGCTGGTGCGCCGTCTCCTTGGCCATGCCTACCCACACCTGGTTCTGTTCCGCGTTGCGGAAG
>CAZUNW010000116.1:0-2138 GCA_964621425.1 uncultured Chryseobacterium sp.
ATCCGGTCGGAGATGCCGGCGTTGTTGAACAGGATGTCCAGCCCACCGAAGGCGGGATGGCCATTGCTGCTGAAGTAGAGCGTGCGCCCGTCCGGATGGATCTGCACGCTCTCCTCCTGGAAGGGGGTGTTGATCTGCGCACCGAGCTTTTCCGGCGCGCTGAAGGTGCCGTCCGGCTGCAGCCGCGTGACGTGGATGTCCATGTTCTGGATGCCGTCACGTGCCTGCATGCCACGCACGAAGTACAGGGTGCGCCCATCGCTGCCGAGGCTGGGCTGGCTTTCCCAGTTGCGAGAGTTCATCGGCGGACCCAGGTTCTCCGGCGGGCTCCAGCGGTTGCCGATACGCCTGCTGATGAAAAGGTCGCAACTGCCCATGCCCTTCCTGCCCCCCCCATAATCACCATCCATGCCCGAGCAGGCGGTGAAGATGATGAAGCGGCCGTCCGGCGACAGCGTGCCGGCGCCTTCATTGGCCGGGGTAACGACACCGGAGACCGGTCGCGCTGCGGTCCATGCCCCCTCGGCATTGCGCGTGCTCACATAGAAATCCTCCTGGTGTCCCCACGCCGAGGCCTCATCGGGCAGGTCGCGCGTGAAGAGCAGTGTACGGTCGTCGGCGGTGATGCACGGGTAGTACTCCGCATGCGGACCGTTCACCGCAGCGCCCAGGTTGATGGGCTCGAAAGGCACCGGATGCTGCATGGCCTTGGCGGCGAAGGTGCAGTTATCGACGCCCAGCCTGGCCCGCTGCCTGCGCAACGGCTCATCCTCCATTTCCAGGTAGGCCTTGTAATGGCCCTCCGCCGCGGCGAAGTCCTGGTTGCGGAACTCGATATCCGCCAGGTGCAGGTAGGCATTGGGGAAAAATCTCGGACTGATGGCAAGGGCCTCACGGTACCATTTCATGGCCTCCATATCCTCCCCCTTCATGTCATACAATTCCGCCAGGGCGAAGCGCGGCTCGACGAAGCGCTCATCGAAGGCCGCTGCCTTGCGCAGGCTTCCCTGGGCGGCGTCCCACTTGCGTGCATGCATGGCCGTGAGCCCGTCCTCGTAGAGGCGGATGGCCTTGCTCTCCTTGGTGGTATAGCCCCCGGGGGGTTGGGCGTGCGTGGCGCCGAGGATGCAGGATATGGCCAACGCACAGGCCACACGCGCGGTGGCCAGCGAACGCACGACCGCTGCGCGGAAGCCCATCGCGGGTGCGCCATCCCCGCATGGGCGGGAATGATGTGCTGGGGGACTCTTCAAGGGATGTTGAGGTATTTGTGGGTCTGAAGGGAGATGCGCCACCGCGGATCGGCCTTCACCTTTTCCACGATCAGGGGTGCCACGGCATCCCGCTTGTCCCACTCCGGCTGGAGGAAGTTGGCGCAAGAGGGCCTCACCAGCGCGGCGTGCCCATCGGCCCAGCCGAGGTCGTGCCGGTTCACCACCACCACCTTGAGCTCGTCCGCCAGCTGATGGATGTCCTCCACGGGTGCCTTGAATTTCTTCGGACTGAAGCAGATATGGTGCCAATCGCCGGACAGCTTGTGCGTGCCCGACGTCTCCAGGTGAGTGCGGAACCCGGCGGCGCGCAAGGCCGCTGTAAGGGGACCCAGGTCATGCATCAGCGGCTCACCACCTGTTACCACGACGATGCGCGCGCTGTGGCGCGCGGCTTCAGCGACCATGGCATCCACGGAAATTCGGGGGTGCACGGCGGCATCCCAGCTGGCCTTCACATCGCACCAGCTGCATCCCACGTCGCAGCCGCCAAGCCGGAGGAACCACGCCGCCTGACCGCTGAAGAGGCCCTCCCCCTGCACGGTGTGGAAGGCCTCCATCACCGGATAAGTGACTTGGGCGGAGGCAGAGAGGCGTTCGACGTTCACGACAGGACAAAAAAAGCCCACACAGGACCGAAGTTCAAAGAACCCATGCATCACATGAGCGGGTCGGACAGAAAGGGGTCAGTAATCCGCGTTGTGCCCGGAGGCAACAACACCCGGAGGTGCTGCGCGGCCCGCCTTTGCCCTTTGGATCTTCCGACCCTGAGCGTATCGTGTTGGTTCTGAGACTATAGGCCTGTGTGGGCTGTGGGTTGTACAGCACACGGCTGTGAAAGAACAGAGCAGTGGGTCGAAGATAAGG
>CAZUNW010000116.1:2148-7734 GCA_964621425.1 uncultured Chryseobacterium sp.
CCACTGGAACGAGGCGGGCTCAGGCCTCGCCCTTCTGGCCCACGAAGTGGTCCTCCTTGTCCTCGAACAGGATATTGAAGGTGGTTAGGGTGCCGTAGCAGCGGGTGATGTACTGCTGCAGCTCCAGCTTGTCGCTGCCCGACAGGGCCGGATGGGAGTTGATCTTCTGCTCCAGCACGCGGAAGCGGTCGCGGATCATCACGATCTTGTGGAAGAAGTCCGCCACGGGCATTTCCTTGCCCTTGAGGGCCGGATCCCGGGGCCGCAGTTCCAGCGTGCCACCCTCGAAGCGCCTGGCCATGTCCACCGGTCGCTGCGGAACCTGCAACGCTTCCAGTACCTCGCGGAGGCCCTCCTTCACGTGCCCCATGTCCAGCGGCTCCTGGCCGAGTTCCAGACCAGGTGCGAGCAGGACCAGCCCTTCGAAGCTCCGGCTGATGGGCTGCTCACCATGCTCGCGAAAGAAGATATGTACGGTGCGCGGATCGAGGTCGTAGACGACGCCCACGCCCAGTGAAGGATGCTTCACACGGGCGCCGATGCTGAGGTCATGCAGTTCCATGGTCGGTGATATTGCGTGGCATGTGGGCGGCCACGGGGCCAAGATAGCAGCGTGGCCGCGCGGGCCTCACCCTGCGGGCGGCAATGTCACGGGCGCCTTCTGCGGCAGCACTTCGCTGAGGCGGTCGATCTCCAGGTGCATGCGCCCTGCGCGCGAACCGAACGCCCGCTGGAACCGGCCACCCCAGCACACCTCGCCGTGCGTGTAGGAGCGGCGGGCCATCACCTGCTGCATGTAGGCCTCATCAATGCCCTTGATCAGCACGAGGACCTCGGCGCGCTTCTCCTGCAGATCGCGGAGGCTGGCCCCTGCCAGGGGACTGTCCGCGGCCACCGCATGCACCAGCGTCCACGTGAGCGGCAGGAAGCTCACCCGGTCGATCTGGAGCTTCAGGTTGAAGTAGCTCAGGCGCTCACCCTGGTCATCCACCTCGGCCATCACCAGAAGCATGCGCGCCTCCACCTCGGTCAGCAAGGTGGAACGGCGGTTGGCCAGCCGTACCTGCAGGCTCCATCCCTCCCCGAAGGGGGCGATCACGGCGGCATCGCTCCAGGCCAGGCGTGTGGTGGGCCGCGCGAACCGGGCGTAGATGACGGCGCTGATGAGCGAAAAGACCAGGATGCCGCACACACCCTCGATCGCGGCAATGGCCCACGTCAGCGGAGTGGTGGGGTATACGCTGCCGTAACCCACCGTGGTGAGCGTCTGGATGCTCATCCCGAATGCGCTCATCCAGCGCCCCTGCAGATCGCCTAGTTGGGCGTTGGCCAGGTGCTGCACACCCGCCAGCATGTAAAGCGAGGCAAAGAGCACGTTCAATGCGAGGTAGCCCAGAAGCAGCGTGATCACGAGCCGTCCCGCGGCCATCGTAACCAGCAGCACGAAGGCCTCGCGTACTCCACCCCTTCCGCCCGGGCGGCTGACGCGGAAACTGCCATCCGCGGCCATGAGGCGCTCGATGCCTCCATCGAATGACGAACCGATGCCGGGATCCTCGGTGCGTGGGGCCTTGGTTCGGAACGCCATGGTGCGAAGATCGCGCAGCCGCCTCAGCGGACCACGCGCACCACGGGATAGCGCCTGTACGAAGGCTCCAGGTACGGCGACCGGCGGAGCACGAACACCAGCTGGGCGGTGGCGTCGGCCGCGAACTCCGCATCGGCTGCACGACGGGCCTCGAGGTCCGCACGCAGCATGGCATCACGCTCCAATAGTGCGGCGGCCACGTCCTCGAAGATGTAATCAGTGAACCACTCCTTCTGCTGCAGGATGGCATCGAAGAAACCCCATGCGAAGTAGCTGTCCGGCGCGTCGGGCTCCAGCACCTCCATCACGAACCGGTCGTGGCGCGTGCCCATGGCTACGAGCAGGTCGCCCGCCCGCGCCTGCACGACCTCCGCATTCGTGCGAAGCCGTATGTCGCGGTGAAGGTGTCGGCCCTCGTATGGCTCGCACGCCATGCGCAGGTCATCGATGCGGTGTACCTCTGCCCGCAGCAGGGTGTCTCTGGCGATGCGCTCAAGCGCCACCCCGGCCATGGCGAGCCGCTGGGCCACCTCCCGCCATGCCTGGGGCAGCAGGTAAGCGGCCGGTTTGGTTCGCACAGGGCCGGGTGCGTAGGCATCGTACCAGGGCACCGTGGCATCCACCGGGCGCGTGCGGTCATAGCGGAGCCGCGGCAGCCCGCTCACACGGCTCGGTTCCCGCACAACCGCATACCCCTTCCACGCCAGCCGCTGCACACGCGCCGTGTCCAGCCGCCATGCCAGCGGGAACCCGGTTGCCGCCGCGGTAGCACGGGCCGCGTCCGCACGCGCCCGCCGCAATTCCGCACCATGGCCGTCCAGCACGGACAAGGCGCCCAGCAGCAGCTGGTAGGTGGCGTTCACCCGATCGGCGTAGGATTTAAGCATATGGCTCTCGGCCATGATGCCCACTGTATTGAATAGCGCTGTGAATCCTGTCGTGTACCGCGGGCCGTCGAAAAAGGCCACAAGCCCATCCGACGGCTCACTTCCGCGCAGTTCGAAATAGGGGCACATCGGCACATCCTTGCGCTCCATCCACGCATACAGGCCCGGCAGCAGCACCCCGTCCATGAAGCGCGCCACGCCGGCATCCAATTTCTCCCGCCGCGTGGTGAGCAATTCCATCACATAGCGGTGATCCGCACCATCGCTCACATGGGTGTCGATGAACACATCCGGGTCCCAACGGTGAAGCGCCTGCACCAGCGCCTGGGTGTTGCGGGCATCCGCCTTCACCAGATCCCGGTTGAGGTCCAGGTTGCGCAGGGTGGAGCGCTGCCCCAGCACGGCCGGGCCGTTCTGCTCGACCCGGAAAATGGTATCGCGCTGCAGCGCCCCGCCCACGTTGTAGATGGGAACGATGCAGACAGTGGTCGTGGCGGTAAGGCCCATCAACCGGTCGTTCTCCAGCAGCTCCTGCGCCAGCAGCAGGCTGGCATCGATACCGTCCGGTTCACCGGGATGGATGCCGTTCAGGATGAACAACACATTGCGACCACGGGCCCGAACGCTGTCCGGGCTGAAGGGGCCGCCATCGCTGATCACGAAGAGGTGAATGGGCTGCCCCCCGTCATCACGCCCGATCTCCTGGAGGCGGGCCGAACGGCTGCCCTCGGCCAGGTGCCTGTACCGGGCGATCACCTCCTCCCACGAGGGCGTGCCTTCGCCGATGGACACCGGCCGCTGCGCACGAACGGCCTCCGGGGAAAGCGCTGCGAGGAGCGTGGCAAGGATGGACGCCGGGAACACGTGCTTCATCGTAAACCGGGCGCCCGATCGGTAGCGCCCCCTGCCGGCGAAGGTAGCCGGGGCTCACATCCGGTGCCGGCGGGACAACGTCCTGCTTCGCACCTTTGCGGCATGCGGCGGACGATCCTGCTGGCCCTCCTGCTGCCGTTCGCGCTTCATGCGGCGGCGCAAACCCTGCACGGGCCTCGGCTTGGCTTGGGCATCTCCACCGTGAACGCCGGGCAATTCCTGGCATGGACCGGGCTTCCCAAGCTGGGGCTCATCGGCGGATGGAGCTTCGATGTGCGGCTGGGCGAACAGGTGGGCGTGATGATGGAGCCCATGTATGTATCCAAGGGAAGCCTCGTGCAGAACGCGGCGATCAAGCAGACCACACGCACCACACTGCACTACGTGGAGCTGCCCATAGTACTGAAGCTCTCAGTGAACAAGGACCCTCAGGGCCTGTTCGTGGCCGGGGGCATGGTACCCGGCTACCTGTTGGGCGGCCGGTTCCAGGTACGCCAGGACGGCAAGGAGATCTCCGAGGTGGAGATCAACACACAGGCCTCACGGCGAACACAGTTCAGCGTCTGCCTGGGCATGGGCGTGGAGAAGGGCCGCTTCGAGCTGGAACTGCGAGGCACCAACAGCATCACACCCTTCGATCCGGTGGTGCGGTCGCAGAACCTGGTCATCGGCCTGCATGCCACCTACCGCTTCAAACCGCGGCCGGAGGAGCCCGAGGAGGAGGAAGAGGACCCCGAATAGCCTCCGAACGGCCTCAAACCTTGGTGCGCACCTTGTCCCAAGCCTTCACCTGCCACGTGATGATGCCAGTGGCCAGGTGATTCCCGCTGCGGTCGCGCAACTCCACGGTATTGGTGTGGTCGACGGCGGCCTGTGACCCCAGCGGGCCGAGCACATGTTCAGCCACCTCGGACGTTGACAGGACACAGGTGGCCACAACGGGCTCCTTGGCCTGGTAGTGGTAGTTCATGGTCAGGCTGCGCATGATCATGCGGTAGCGCCGTGGATCGAGGTGCTCCAGGACGGAAAGCCCGCTGCACATCTCCGCTGCGGTGGCCAGGCAGCACGCATGCACGCCACGGATGTGGTTGCGGTTGATCCGCCAGTACGGGATGTGCACACTGATACCTCCACCCTGAAGCGGCACGACCCGGAAGCCGTGGGGCCTGTTGAAGGGGATCAGCCAGGGCAGTACGAGGTTCATCCACCACCGCGTGAACGCAGAACGGCGGGCCTGCTCAAGTATCTTCGGAGCGTTCATGGCTATCGGCTGGAACGGTTCAACGGGCCAGGGCAGCCGCGATATCGGGCCGGAAATAGCCGGGACCCTTGAGCACCTTGCCGTCATCGCGCCGGATCGGAAGCCCGTCAGCGCCGAGCTTGCTCATGTTGCTGCGCTGGATCTCGCGGAACACTTCGTCGATCTTGTGATCCAGCCCATGCTTCAACAGTGTGCCACAAAGGATGTAGAGGATGTCCCCCAAAGCATCGGCCACCTCCACCAGGTCGCCGCGCAGGGCAGCCTCCAGGTACTCCTCGTTCTCCTCGCGGATCAGCTTGTAGCGTAACAGCGCATCGCGGTCGCCGATGGATGCCAGGGGCTCCGTGGCGTTGGGTATGCCGAAGGCGTCATGGAAGATGCGCACGTGGCCAATGGCCTCGGAAAGGGTCAGGGGGGCGTGACGGTCGCTCATGCTGTCGAAGGTAGCGGAGCGTTCTTCCACACCCTAGCCGTGGGTTAACACTCTTTAACGGCACCGACCCGGAGCGGGCCTTGGGTGCCGGCCAACTTTGCAACACGCACAACGCACATGGACACCCTGAGCCCCTCCCCGGTCACCGTCACGGCCGAGAGCATCCGCCAGTTGAACGACCGTATCCAGCACGCCAGCGCCTTTGTGGACCTGGTGGAGCGGGAGATGGAGAAGGTCATCATCGGCCAGAAGGACATGGTGCAGAAGCTCCTTGTGGCGTTGCTGGCCGATGGCCACATCCTGCTGGAAGGCGTGCCCGGCCTCGCGAAGACGCTGGCGATCAAATCCCTCGCACGCACCATCGACGTGGGCTTCAGCCGCATCCAGTTCACGCCCGACCTGCTTCCGGCCGACCTGATCGGCACGCTGATCTACAGCCAGAAGAACGAGGAGTTCAGCGTGAAGAAGGGGCCCATCTTCAGCAACTTCATCCTGGCCGACGAGATCAACCGCGCGCCGGCCAAGGTGCAAAGCGCCCTGCTTG
>CAZUNW010000117.1:0-6519 GCA_964621425.1 uncultured Chryseobacterium sp.
GAGGTGGAGGAGTCCCTAATTCTTCCTGACCGGGACATGAAGGAGACGCTCGCGTTGGACAGCTTGGACTATGTGGACCTGGTGGTGGTGATCCAGGAGAATTTCGGGGTGAAGCTCACGGCCGAGGACTTCCAGCGCATCGGCACCTTCACCGACTTCTACGAGCACATTGAGCAGCGCATCGCCCGCTCCTGAGGGTTCCGGGGCGGCCTGGCAGGGACGCAGCCGGGGTACGCCGCTGGGACACCGCATCTTCATCTTCCTGATCCGGCGCGTGGGGCTGCGGGCAGCATACGCCCTGCTTGTGCCCGTGTCGCTCTACTTCGTGCTCGCCGCAAGAGTACCAGGAAGGGCGTGGCTGGCCTATCATGCCCGGGTAAGTCCCGGCGATCGCAGCCAGCGCTGGTGGGTGCTGTTCAAGGCCTACCACACCTTCGGCAAGCTCATCATCGACAAATCGGCCGTGATGGCCGGCATGGAGGACCGGTTCGACTGTGAGCACCAGGCGGCCGATACCCTGCAGCGCATCCTGGACGATGGGCGGGGAGGGCTTCTGATCAGCGCCCATGTAGGCAACTGGCAGATGGCCAGCTACCTGCTGAAACGCTACCGCGGACAGGTAAGCGTGGTGATGCTGGACGCGGAGCAGCAGGCGATCAAGGAGGCCCACGACGAGGCCACGCGGGACCGCCAGTACGAGGTGATCGCATTGAAGGAGGACATGTCACACCTCTTCCGCATACGCGGTGCGCTCGCCGAGGGCCGGCTTGTGTGCATCCACGGTGACCGCGCTCTGGCAGGTGGCCGCACCGCACGGATGCCCTTCCTGGGCACCGAGGCGTCCTTCCCTCTGGGCCCCTTCGCCATCGCCGCCGCCTTTGATGTCCCGGTGTGCTTTGCCTTCGTGGTGCGCACCGGCGAGCGCCGGTATTCCTTCAGCGCCACCGAACCCCTGCCGCACGACCGCGACCCCAAGGTGCAGCTGGGCCGCTTCGTGACGGCTTTGGAGCAGGTGGTCCGGACCCACCCCTTCCAGTGGGCCAACTTTTATGAATTTTGGAGCGATGCCCCCCACCCTGCCCCGGGGCGAGGCCGTGCAGCAGTACCTGCCGCACCGCCCGCCGATCATTCTGGTCGATGAGCTCACCGCCACCGACGGAGACAACCACAGCACCCGGTTGACCGTCCGCGCGGACAACGTTTTCGCGGAGGACGGACACCTGCTGGAGGCCGGGCTCATTGAGCATGTGGCCCAGAGCACCGCGCTCGGCACGGGCCATGCCGCCGCACATGCCGGTGAAGGGGAGCCCCCCGTGGGCTTCATCGGTGCGGTATCGCGCCTGCGCATCGACAGGCTTCCCTGCGTGGGCGAGGTGCTCGACACCACGGTGGCCATGCAACACCGCCTCGCCAACGTGCAGGTGCTTCAGGGCACCGTGCGCTGTGCCGGCGCGGTGATCGCCGAGATGGAGATGAAGGTATTCCTGATGGGCGGACCCGATGCAGCCTGAACTGACCACCCTCTGCGAGGTGCCGGTCACCTTCGGCGACCTGGATCCCATGGGCATCGTGTGGCACGGCAACTACGTGAAGTTCATGGAGCGTGGGCGCGAGGCCTTCGGAAGGGCCCACGGGCTTGATGCCATGAAGATGTACGAACTGGGCTTTTCCACCCCGCTGGTGCGCACGGTGATCGACCACAAGGCGATGCTGGAGTACGGTGACATCGTGGAGATCGCCACTACGTTCATCCCGCAGGCCGCGGCCAAGGTGGTGCTGCGCTACCGCATCAAAGCCAGGGGGAGGAACGAGGTGGCCGCCTTGGGCGAGACCACACAGGTGTTCCTCGACCACGACCGGCGCCTCCAGCTCATACCTCCGGCGTTCTACCAGGAATGGAAACAGCGCCACGGCATCCCTTGAACGCGCCGCTGCTGCTCGGGGCGCCCGGCTGCGTGACCCCGCTTGGGGGCACGCTCGAGGAGACCTTCTCCGCGATGCGGGCGGAGCGCTGCGGCCTGCTTCCCGAGACATTTCCGGGGGCGCCCGGAACGCTTCATGTTGGGCGATGTGCGGATGACCTGCTTCCCGGCATCGGCCGCAGGGCGGAGCGCCTGCTGGGCGCCGCCGTGCGACAGACAACGGACGGGATGGCCCGCGACCTGCGCAGCCTGCCGCGTACCGCATGGATATTGGCCACAACCAAGGGCGATGTGCGCGCGCTGGAGGAGGGCCGGCCGCAGGAATCCCATCTGCCCGGATTCGCGCAACGTACAGGTACCGCGCTCGGGCTGCCGGGCAACCCCATCGTCATTTCCAACGCTTGCGTGTCCGGCACGCTCGCCCTCCACATGGGCGCCGCGCTGATCGTGAACGGCGACGCTGACCATGTGCTTGTGACGGCAGTTGACGAGGCCACCGACTTCGTATTGTCTGGCTTCCTCTGCCTGCATGCGATCGCCACCGGACCGTGCAGGCCCTTCGACGACGCGCGCGACGGCATATCGCTCGGCGAGGCCGCGGCCTCCGTGGTGATGACGCGCGATGCGGGCCTGTTCCGGGATGGACCGATGGCCACCTGGCTGGGCGGCGGCATGGGGAACGATGCGAACCACATCTCGGGCCCTTCGCGTACGGGCGAGGGCCTGGTGCGCGCCGTGGAAGCCGCCCTGCGCGATGCGCGGCTCACCGTTGGTGCGGTGGCGCATGTGAACGCGCACGGAACGGGCAGTGTGTACAACGACGGCATGGAGCACATCGCCTTCGCGCGCCTGGGGCTGGGCCACGCCCCGGTGAACTCCTACAAGGGCTATTTCGGCCATACGCTCGGTGCCGCCGGGCTTGTGGAGGCGCTGCTTGCCGCGCATGGCCTGGGTCAGGGCCTGATGCTTTGCAGCCTCGGCGCAAGGGACACCGCCACACTGCCCGGCATCGACGTGCTTCGCGAACACCGGAACACAACGGGGCGCGTCCTGCTCAAGACCTCCTCCGGGTTCGGCGGCTGCAACGCCGCGATACTCCTGCACGCATGAGCCCCATCGCCCACAGCCGGCTGGGACCCGGTTCCTTCACCCTGGACGAATTGGCCATTGCCGCTCCGGCGGGATCGGTGGATGATGCGTTCCGCCAATGCTACAAGGCCCTTGGAATGGACTACCCCAAGTTCCACAAGATGGACCCGGCCGCCAAGCTCGCGGTGCTGGTGGCGGAACCGGTGCTGCGGGTGGCCCGTGAACGGGGTGCCGACCTGTCCGGTGGCACGGCCATGCTGGTCCTGAGCCGCAGCGGCAGCAGCGCGAGCGATATGGAGCACTGGCAGGTGCGGCAGTCCACAGGACTGGCCGGTCCCGCCATCTTCGTATACACCCTGCCCAACATCGGTGCCGGGGAGATCACCATCCGCCACGGGATGCACGGCCCCTCGCTATGCCTGATGACCGATGCCCCGGACGATCCGGCCGGCCCGCAAGCCGCGGCCATGCTCCTGCGGGACCCGGGCGTGCGGTGGCTGGTCTGCGTCTGGGCGGATATCTTCGCGGACCGGTTCGACGCACAGGCGGCGCTCCACGACCGAGGCCCCGCGAACCAAGCGCATCCCACGACGTTATTCCCCAGCACCACCGGCCCATGGACGCCCAAGCCCTGAAGCAACAGCTTAAAGCACAGATCATCGAACAGCTGAACCTCGAGGAGGTGAAGGTGGAGGACATCGGCGATGAGCAGGCGCTCTTCGGCGACGGCCTGGGGCTCGATTCAATTGATGCCCTGGAGCTCATCGTGCTGCTGGAGCGGCACTACGGCATCAAGATCACGGACCCCAAGCAGGGACAGACCGTGTTCCGCTCGGTCACCACGATGGCGGAGTTCATCCAGAGCCACGGCAAGTGAACAATGCACCGGTCGCCATCACGGGGATCGGTGCGATCTCCGCGCTGGGGACCGGGACGACGGCCCAGCTGGAAGCGCTGCGCGCCGGGCGGTCCGGGATCGCCCGCCTCACACACGTTGACCTGCCTTTCCCGGAGCTCTGGTTCGGCGAAGTGAAGGCCACCAACGCACAGCTCGCCGAACGGTCCGGGGTGGACACCGAGCGGTCGCGCACCGTGCTGCTCGGGCTGATCGCCGCGCGCGAGGCCCTTGCGGACGCGGGCGTGGATGCAGCCGCCTGCATCGACCTCCTCAGCGCGAGCACCGTGGGCGGGATGGACCGCAGCGAGGCCTTCGCCACCGGCTGGATGGCCCATGGCACGGAGGGCGTGATGCGGTCGCTCGGACATCCCGTTGGGGACCATGCCAGCCAGCTCGCCACCCTGCTGGGGCTTCGCGGCATGGTCACCACGCTCAGCACCGCCTGCTCCAGCAGTGCCAATGCCCTCATGCTGGGGGCCTGGCTGGTCCGATCGGGCCGCTCGGAGGTGGTGCTCGCCGGCGGAAGCGACGCCCTGTGCCGCTTCACCACAGAGGGGTTCAGGGCCTTGAGCGCCATGGACACCAACCCGTGCCGCCCCTTCAGCACCGACCGGGGAGGCATGAACCTGGGCGAGGGCGCGGCCTACCTCGTGCTGGAGCGTGCGGATCGCGCTCTGGCGCGCGGACGCACTCCGCTGGCCTATCTCGCCGGAGCCGCGAATACCAACGATGCCCACCACCAGACGGCCACTTCTCCGGACGGCGAGGGTCCCTACCAGGCCATGCGGACGGCGCTCGAGGAGGCGGGACGGTCACCAGGTGACGTTGACCTTGTGAACGCGCACGGCACCGGCACCGACAACAACGACGGTACCGAGCAGGTGGCCATGGAACGACTGTTCCAAACGGTGCCGCCCTTCGTGAGCACCAAGGGCGCCACGGGTCACACGCTTGCCGCGGCAGGCGCGCTGGAGGCCGTGTTCAGCGTGCTGTCCATCCGGCATGGGCTGATCCCCGCCAACCTCCGCTTCGCGGGTCCCATAGCCGGCATGCGGAGCGCACCGGTAACCGCTGCGCGCGAACAGCGCATCCGCACGGTGCTGAGCACCTCCTTCGGTTTCGGGGGCAACGACAGCGCACTGGTCCTCACCGATACGCCATGAAAGTCCGCTCCGCCGCCCATTACACGTTGCGTGCAGGCGATGACCCCGCATCCGCCGTGCCGGGCATGGAGCTGCTGCCGAAACCCATGGCACGGCGCATGATCGCGCCGGTGCGAAGGGCCATGGCCTGCGCGCTTGCCGCATTGGCCGAGGCGGGCGTGGAGCGTCCGGATGCCATCTGCTACGGCACGGGGCTGGGCTGCCTGGCGGACACACAGGACTTCCTGCTGGAGATCGAGCGCAACGCCGGTTCCCTGCTCGCCCCCACCAGCTTCATGCGCAGCACGCACAACACGGTGGCCGGGCTCATCGCACTCGCGCTGAAGGCGCAGGGACCCAACCTCACCTTCAGCCAGGGCTTCACCAGCTTCCACGCTGCGCTGCTTGCGGCCGTCATGCACCTCGAGCGGCGCCCTACTGACCACGTGTTGGTGGGTGCGAGCGACGAGCACCTCCCCCTGCTGGACCATCTGTATGACACCCTGGGCGGTGCGTTCCGGGTGGCGGGCGGTGTACGCCCGGCGGAGGGCGCCGCCTTCCTGGTTCTGGGGGGTGCCGGAGGACCAGCCAGGGCGCGCATCACCGAGGTGTGGATGGGACGGCAGGAGCGCATGCCGTTGCAGCCGGGCATCCCGGTGGGGACCGGCGCGCTGGCGGCGGACACGTTACCCGGCGCAGTGGACCTCTCCAACGATGCGGGCCTGCACCACAGTGCCCCCGCCGTGGCGCTCGCCCGGGCCATCGCGGAGGGCCGGCACGCCCTGCAGCTCGTGGACCGCGAGGGTGCGCAGTGGGGGTTGATCCGCATGGAGCGATGAGCCGCCACCGCCTGCTTCTCGTTGCACTGCTGCCCGTGCACCTGGCACTGGGCCTGATGGCCTGGTCCGGGCCATTGCCGTGGTGGCCCTTCGCGGTGGCGGTCGGCGGACACCTGCTGGTATTGGGCTGGGGGGCGCTGGACCTCGCCCCGGGCATCTACCTGAGGGCCTACCGTTCCGGCAGGCCGGGCACGCTGGCGCTCACCTACGATGACGGTCCCCATCCGGAGCACACGCCCGCGCTGCTGGACCTGCTGAAGGCCGAGGGCGTGCAGGCGGCCTTCTTCTGCATCGGCCGCAGCGTGGAGCGCCACCCGGAACTGGTGCGGCGCATGGTGGCCGAGGGCCATCTGGTGGGCTGCCACAGCATGGACCATCCGCTGGCATGGGGCTTCATCGGTGTGGAACGCAGCGTGGAACAGATCTTGCGCGGGGTGGATGCCATCGAGCGCGCCTGCGGCATGCGTACCACCTGGTTCCGACCGCCCTTCGGGGTCACCTCGCCCCATGTGGCCGCCGCCGTACGACGCGCGGGGGTGCGCGTGGCCGGCTGGGACGTGCGGCCGTTCGACACCACCTTCCGCACCACGGAGAAACGGCTGGCCTGGATCTTCGGCAGCCGCCCGAAA
>CAZUNW010000117.1:6529-7517 GCA_964621425.1 uncultured Chryseobacterium sp.
AAAGGCACAGTGGTGGTGCTGCACGACACGGTGGGGCCGGTGGTGGAAACCACCCGTGCCATCATCACCCGCTGCCGTGCTGCAGGGATCCCGCTGCTGCGCATGGACCGCTCATTCGGCACGCACTGACCATGCGACTCGGCACCACCATCCTGCTGCTCGGGCTGTGCTCCATGCTCAACGCACAGTTCACGCCGGTCACCAGCGAGCACGCGGCCGTGAAGGCCCTGCTCGCCGCCACGCGCGCAGCGGGCACCATGCAGGCGCGGTTCGTGCAGGAGAAGCACCTGCGTGCCCTGAAGGCGCCCGTGAGCGAACCTGGGCGCTTCGCCTACGAGCGGCCCGACCGCTTCCGGTGGAGCTTGGAGGGCCAGGTCCCGCTCACCATCGTGACCGCGGACGGCCGCGTGCGCGTGAAGGAGAACGGGGCGGAGAAACGCCTTGGCCCCGGCGAACAGCGCATGTACGCCGCCATCAACGGCCTGGTGCTAGACCTCGTGAGCGGGCGCCTGTTGGAGGCGCCGGAAATGGCACCACGGTACGAGCTGGGCCCGGACCTCCTCGTGGCGCACCTCACACCGACCGGGGCGATGGGCCGGCGTGTGCAGCGGATGACCCTGCGTTTCGACCGAAGGACCAACCGACTGCGCGACATGGAGACGGTGGAGACGGACGGGGACCGCACCGTGGTGCGGTACACCGATGTCCAGGTGGACAGGCCGCTGCCTTCCGGTGCCTTCACCGATCTTTGACCCCATGGAAGCCGCCTGCCGCAGCCTGTTCAGCGTGGAGACCTTTGGTCCGCTCACGGATGCACAAGGCTGGCAAGCCCGCGCTGTGATGGACACAGGACACCCGGTCCTGAAGGGCCATTTCCCGGGCCGACCCGTGATGCCCGGCGTGGCCATGGTGCAGCTCGCCACCGCGCTGCTGGGCCAGGGCCTGGGGAGGCGGGTGCACCTGCGCAGCAGCCGTGTGATCAAGTTCC
>CAZUNW010000118.1:0-6305 GCA_964621425.1 uncultured Chryseobacterium sp.
CACGGGTGCGGCGCCCAATCCGATCAGGGGTACAACAGCCCATTTCAGCCGGGGGAGGAGGGGGAGGGCGGCGGCCCAATAGCACACGAAGAGCACTCCGTGTGCCCAGCCCACCACCTTCACGCCCCAGGGCCAGCCGGCGGCATATTTCAGCGGCATGGCGACGAAGAGCAAGATCAGGAAGCTCCAGCCCTCGGCAATGGCCATCTTCCGGAAACGGGTGATGTGCGGGTCCATGATGCGAAGGTATCGGTGTGTCCGCGCGGTTACGAAAAAGGCCCCGTTGCCGGGGCCTTTCGGAGTTCACTGGTGTGGCGCGGTCACTTCGCCGGGTTGGAGACGACCTGGCGCTTCTCGGTGATCCGGGCGCTCTTGCCGCGGCGCTCACGCAGGTAGAAGATGCGGGCGCGCCGCACATCGCCGCGCTTGTTCACGTCGATCTGGTCGATGAAGGGGGAGGCCACCGGGAAAATGCGCTCCACGCCGACGTTGCCGCTCATTTTGCGCACGGTGAAGGTGGCCGTGCTGCCGGTGCCCTTGCGCTGGATCACCACGCCTTGGAACTGCTGGATGCGCTCCTTGTTGCCTTCCACGATCTTGTAGTGGACGGTGACGGTATCACCGGCCTTGAACTCGGGCATGGCCTTCAGGGGCGCCCATTCCTTTTCGAGTTGCTTCATCTTATCCATGACGCTCAGGCACTTAAAGCGGGACCATCCCGCGTTCGGGGCCGCAATATTACGGAACTTTCCGCTGTTGGGCCAGTTCAGCCTTCATTCCCGGTACCGGCACCCTCCTCCGGCGGTCCGGAACGCAGCAGTTCCGGCCTGCGCAGGCGGGTGCGCTCCAGCGCCTGCTGGTGCCTCCATTCCGCGATCCGGGCCTCATGCCCGCTGAGCAGCACCTCAGGCACGGCCCATCCTTCATGATCGGCGGGTCGTGTGTAGACCGGTGGTGCCACCAGTCCGTCCTGGAAACTGTCGCTCAGTGCCGAGGTCTCATCACCCAGCACGCCTGGCACAAGCCGGATGAGCGCGTCACTCAGAACGGCTGCGGCCAGCTCCCCACCGCTCAGTACATAATCACCGATGCTCACCTCCAGGTCCACCAGGTGCTCGCGCACCCGTTCATCCACGCCCTTGTAGTGGCCGCAGAGCAGGATCAGGTTGCGGTGTACGCTCAGGCGGTTGGCCAGGGGCTGGTCGAGCAGCTGTCCGTCGGGGCTCATGTAGATCACAGCGTCATAAGGCCGTTCTGTCTTCAACTGCACGATGGCCCGGTGGATGGGCTCCACCTGCATCACCATGCCCGCTCCGCCACCGAAGGGGTAGTCATCGATTCGCCGGTGCTTGTCCGTGCTCCATTGGCGGAGGTCGTGCACCACCACTTCAACCAGCCCCTTCTGCTGGGCCCGCTGCAGGATGCTTTCCCCGAACCAGCTGTCCAGAAGGCGGGGGAGTGCCGTGAGGATGTCGATGCGGAGGCGGACCATGGGTGCGAAGATGATCAGGGCAGTAGGACGAGCGCCACGAAGCCTTCCATGCCTCGTGCGCGTGGACTCAGGAGGCCGAGCAGGTTGGGCAGCCGCACCTCGGCAGCAGCCCGGCGCGTGATGTGCAGGCGTCCATGCACGCCGGCGCGCAACCCGCCGGAACCGCCGAATTGGCTGGAGAGCCCCAGCTGGTGCGGGCCGAATTTGCGCCAGCCCGTGGCCTGCAGGAATGGAATGAAGCCAGGGAGGGCGCGCTGGGCGACGAGCAGGTCGGCCTGCCAGCCATTGGACCACACGGCGCGGTAGCCCGCCCAGACCTGCAGGGGGAGCATGCGCCAGAAGGCACCACTGCTGCGTCGGAGGCCGAAGGTGTCCAGCAGCTGCTGTTCCCCGGTGATGGCGGCGTCCAGGTCGAACACGTTCTCCACGGAGATGCCGTCGTAAACGATGCTGGTGTCTGCATCCATATGCAATGAGCTCCTGTTCCAGCGCACAACGCCAACATCCTCCGCGCCGATGGAAACGCGGTGCACCGCCCCGCCTGCCACGCCGGGTACCGCGAAGTGGGCCGCGAAGGCCAATGCGGCGCCCGTTCCGTTGAAGGCACCGATCCCGCTCCCGGCGGTGTCGCTCTGCATGTAGGTGCCGTTCAAGCGAATGTCAAGCTGTGTCCCATCCAGGGCGGTGAGCAGGGTGGCGTCCTGCAGGTATGCCGCGTTCAGCGACTGCCCCTTCACCAGGTCAAGCCGCACCCAGCTTCCGCTTCGGATGGCGTGGAGACCGAAGCCCACCGTCTGGTAGCGTTGCCGTTCGAAGGCCGTGAACGAAAGGTCCGCCCGGCGACCTGCGAAGCTGGCGTTCCCGAAGAAGGTGAGGTCGTATACATCGGGCCTGAAGCGCAGTCCGGCCAGGTCATGGTGGCCTGCGGAGATCACCGCCTTGAGGCCGCTGCGCCCCAGTACGCTGTCGCCCACCACCGCCTGCAGTCGTACCTCCAGCACCTGCCCGAGCCGGTTGTTGGGCCGGAGCCCGGCACCGCTGCGCTCGCGGACGTCGCGGGCAATGAACCCGCCTCGCGTCAGGTCCAGCACCAGCTCGTTCAGCAGGGTGTTCGAGTCATACTGGAATCCCGTGCGGAGTTCGATGCGGTCGGCATCCATCGGCGTGCCCGGCGGAACGTCCTGTGCGGCGCAGCTCAGGCCGGCAAGCGCGGCCAGCACGGAGAGCAGGCGCCGCTCACTCATCACCGTTCACCTCGTAATGCACTCCGGCGACCACCTGCAGGTCCAGCCGGTAGTGTGCCATCAGGGGCAGGTGCTGGGCCTGGTCGGCCGTGTTGAACCTGGCCCTGATGCGCAGGCGTGTGCCGGAATAGAGCAGGTCCACCTGTGATGCGGTGAGCGCGGCGGTGCATACCGAGCGCACCGGGTCCTCCACAAGCCCGTCGGGCCCCACATCGCCACTGGCCACCTGTCCCACCACAGGGATGCCGCCCACCACCTGGTCCGCATCATCCAGTATGTCCATGGCAAGCTGCGCGCTGAACGGGAACCCGTTGGTGGCCACAAGGGAGAGCATGCCCTCCTTTAGCCCATGCCCTTCCTGCGTGCCTGGCAGATCGGGCCGTGTGATGGTCTCAACGGTCAGGTCGGTGGCGATCAGGCGAAGCGGCAGTTCCAGTTCGAACTGTGCGCTGATCGCGCTCTCGTAGTAGAGGAAGTCGTGGCCGTTGCTGATGTCACCCAACGGGTTCAGTTCCACGTCGAGGGCATAGCGCAGGCGGTCGGGGAGGTTCTCCACGAACGGGGCTATGGAGCTGTTGCCGGTGTTCATGGAGGTGCTCCATGTGGTGGCCTGGAAGCTGCCCCCCAGGTCGATTGCGCGGGTAAGGTTGATGGGTGAGCCCACGATGGTGTGCACAAGGGGCACGCTGGCACCGGTACGGGTGTTCTCGGACGTCAGCTCGAGCACACGTACGCGTACATCCGCGCCCACGCCGTTGGAAATCCGCACACGGGCCTCGGCCTGGTCGATGTCCAGCAGTCCGCTCGTGATCCGGTCGAACAGGTCGATGCCGGTGGTATCAGGTCCCACACCCTGCGTGCGCTGGCCGAAGTAGCCCTCGGCGAACTGCGGCACGATGCCGGTGTAGTTGGCAACCGCTTTCACGCTGTCCTGGTCCGTCACGTTGGCACCCGCTCCGGCGGGGTCCAGCTGGATGGTGATCTGCGATCCGAGGGCGTTCACCTGGTCCAGGTCGGGGCCGCGCAGGTCGAAGCGATGCCCGGACAGGTCGCGTGACAGCAGGGCGAACGATGGCTGCAGAGGTGATCCGGAGGCCACGTTGCCTGAGAGCGCCACCGGCAGGCCGTTGAAGGTCCCCCCGGGCATGGTGAAGGTGCCGGTGATGCCGCTGGTGATCATGTTGGTGAGCGCGACATCCAGACGACCGGTGCGGATAGCCAGGGTGCGAAGCTGCACGTCGCCCAGGTCAAGGGTCGTGGCATCCGCGTTCGCGGGCAGCAGGGCACCCGGTGCAAAGAAGAGCGGGCCCGGTATGGGCAGGACGTAGCTGTATGTTATGCCCGTGTCCGGCACCTGCAACAGTGTATCAAGCCGAAGGCCGAACAGTTCCGAGCGGTAGAGCAGGGTGAGCGAGCCGTCCTCCGCCGTCACCAGCAGGCTGTCAGCGATGATGTCTTGGAGCGTAAGGCTGGTGTTCACCAGGGGGACCAGCAGGTCGATGTCCCAGCGCGGCTCCTCCGCCTTGCGGCATCCGCTGAGCGAAGCGAGCAGGAGGCCGGCGGCCATGACATGCCGGAGCCGCAGCAGGACGGGGCGTTCATTCACCATCGGGGGCGTAATTTAGCCACCCTGTTGGGCGGAAGGGTTCGCCTTCCGCGTGCGCTCATGCTCCGAAAACGCGGGTTCCTCATTCCCTGGCTGGCCTCCTCGCTGGTGATGTGCGGCCTTTCCTACCTCTGGCATGGGCTCGCCCTGAACGATCTGCAGGAACTGCGCATGCACGTCGCCCTTTACGTTGTGCTGAGTCTCATCGTCTACCTGGTCATCGGGCTGGCGATCACGCTGCTGGTGCATCAGGCGGTGGCGATGGAGTGGGTGAGCCTGCGCAGGGCCTTCCCTTTCTTCAGCGCCCTGCTCGGTTCCGGCGTGGGTGTGCTGGTATTCCTGTTGGTGTACCTGTTCGGCATGCGTTTCACGGACACTGGCGCGGTGCACATGGTGATCGATGCGGCCTGGCAGGTGGTGGAGCAGGGTATCGGCGGCCTGCTGGTGAGCATGGGCATCATCTATGACCTTCATCGCCGGTTCTTGGAGAACGAGAACGCCAAGTGATCAGGGATAGCGCTTTTGCCAGATGCGCTCAAGTTGTTCCGCCCATTTCACCTCCCGGGGGTTGTCGCCAGGTTCATAGAGGCGGGTTCCGCTGATGGCCTCGGGAAGGAATTCCTGGTCGCCGGCATGCCCGGGCTGGTCATGGCTGTACTGGTATCCCTTGCCGTAGCCGAGTTCCTTCATCAGGGCAGCCGGCGCGTTGCGCAGGTGCAGGGGTACGGGCAGGTCGCCGGTGGTGCGCACCAGTTCCTGGGCTGCACCGATGGCGCGGTAGGCCGTGTTGCTCTTGGGTGCACATGCCAGGTGGATGGCGCACTGGCTCAGGATGATGCGGCTCTCGGGCCATCCCACCAGCTGCACGGCCTGCATGGTGGTGGTGGCGATGAGCAGGGCGTTGGGATCGGCGAGGCCGATGTCCTCGCTGGCCAGGATCACCATGCGGCGTGCGATGAAGGCGGGATCCTCGCCGCCCTCCACCATCCGGGCCAGCCAGTAGACGGTGGCGTGCGGATCGCTGCCGCGCATGCTCTTGATGAAGGCGCTGACGATATCGTAGTGCTGTTCACCCTGTTTGTCGTAACGGGCGGCCTGGCCCTGCACCACTTCCTTCACCAGCGCTTCAGTCACGGTGACATCGCCAGCGCCTGCCGCCCGCACGCACAGCTCAAATGTGTTGAGCAGCCGGCGAGCGTCTCCTCCGCTGGCACGCAGCAGGGCTTCCGTTCCCTCCAGGGTGATGGACCGCGTGCCCAGCAACGCGTCGGTGTGCATCGCATGGTCCAGCAGGCCGAGCAGGCGGTCGCGGTCCAGCGGTTTGAGGACATACACCTGGCAGCGGCTCAGCAGCGCGCCGATCACTTCGAAGGCCGGGTTCTCCGTGGTGGCACCGATCAGGGTGATCGTGCCCTTCTCCACCGCACCGAGCAGGGAGTCCTGCTGGGCCTTGCTGAAGCGGTGGATCTCGTCGATGAACAGCACCGCACTGCGCGCGAAGAGCCCCTTGCCGGCGGCCTGGTCAATCACATCGCGCACATCCTTGACCCCGCTGCTGATGGCGCTGAGGGTGAAGAAGGGCCTCCCGAGCCGCTCCGCGACGAGGCGTGCCAGCGTTGTCTTGCCCACGCCCGGTGGCCCCCACAGGATCATGCTCGGCAGCATGCCGCCGGCCAGGGCCTTGCGCAACACACCATCCGGCCCGACCAGGTGATCCTGGCCCACAACCCCGTCCAGGTCGCGGGGGCGCATGCGCTCAGCCAGGGGCGCGCTCTCCATGTGGCGAAGGTAGGGCCCCAACGACAGGGCCCCCTCCGGTGGGAGGGGGCCCTGTTCGGTTAGATCGGCCGTCGTCAGCGGGTCAGCACCAGGCGGCCGTGCACCGCTTCGCCACCCACGACCAGTTTGTACAAGTAGGTGCTGCCGGTCAGCCCCTCTCCGTCGAGGTCGATCTGATGCTCAT
>CAZUNW010000118.1:6315-7302 GCA_964621425.1 uncultured Chryseobacterium sp.
TTCGAACAGGCGGGCCACCACGCGTCCCTGCAGGTCGGTCACTTCCAGCACAGCAAGGCCGTCCTGGTGAGCCGTGAAGCGCAGGGTGGTGCGCTGCTGGAACGGATTCGGTGTGGCGGATACGGAAGGTGAAGCCGTCGCCTTCACCAAGACCGTGATGACCTGGACCAGTTCCGTGTTGTTCCCGCAAAGGTCCACCGCGGTCCACGTCCGCGCGATGGTGAAGTCCTTCGTGCAGTCCTTGCCGGTCCGGACCTCGGTGAACACGACCTCGACATCCGCGTCGCAATTATCGCTGGCCGTGCAGGTCTCCGCCACGGGGATCTTGCTGCAGATGGTCTCCATGTCCTGCGGGTCGCAGGAGAAGGTCGGTGCGATGGTGTCCACCACGCTGATCGTTCGGGTAGCCGTGGTCATGTTGCCGCGCTCGTCCGAAGCGGACCACGTGTGGATGAGCTGGTAGTTGCCGGGGCAGTCTCCCTCCACGCGCTGCTCCGAGAACTGCACGGCGGTGGAACCCTTGCAGGCGTCCACGGCCAGCACCTCGGGCAGTTCATCGCTCACCTGGTCGCAGGAGATGGTCGCGTCGGAGGGCACACCGGTCAGCACGGGGCCTTGCGTATCCGTCACGGTGATGATCTGCACGCAGGTCTCGCTGTTGCCATCGGCATCCTCGGCCCACCACGTGCGGGTCAGGATGTAGGGGCAGTTGCCGCTCCAGCTGTCGTTCCACCCCACGGTCACCTCGGGGCAGTCCTTGTCCTTGCGGAACAGGGGGTGGCCCACGTCGTAGGGATGCAGCGAGTTGCCGCATTCCACGGTCACGTCCGGACCGCACTCCTCGATGAGCTTGCCACACTCCTTCTTGTCGCAGTCGTCGGTCACGGTCACCTCTGCGCTGCTGCTGAAGCCGTTGGGCCCCGACCATTGGAAGGACAAGCCGGCCAGGGAAAGGGCGGTCAGTTCAGCCTCGCCGTTGATGCAGTC
>CAZUNW010000119.1:0-7285 GCA_964621425.1 uncultured Chryseobacterium sp.
ATATTCTATATTTCCACAACCATAATGAAGGTCTCCATATATCACAGTGTAAGGATATATTTTTGGGGACATTCCATCGCCTGTAGATTTTTTGATTATTCGTACGTGTGATTTTTCGCCGAGAGAATTTTTAAGTTGAACTATTTGGGAGTATTTACTTTTATCAAATGTATTTTCTATATCCCAGTATTCATCGATATCTAGCATTTCTGATATATAGATTGCTGAATTTCCGAATATATAAAAATCCCCCAATGGCTCTGTTCCTAAACCATGGAACAATACTTTTATTGTTTTATTTTGAATGTCAGTTTATATTTTTTTAGCTGACTGTCCATAGGTAACTCCATGTGAAAATAATAGGGCAGTACTCAATAATATTCTTTTCATTATATTATATTTATTTCCAGTTTAGGCGGAGATTACAGTGCAGTTTTACTAGGATTAAAGAATGCAAATTACCAATCGTTGTTTTTGGAGTCAGATTTTTTTGTCATCGTATTTTTCAAATCTGTCGTTAATATGTTAATTTTAGATTGAATTTGACTTTTTATATCTTGCCATACCTTGTTGCTCCACGCTTTTGCCATGGGACTTGGAGTTGGACATTCCTTTTCAGTGGTAATAAGTCCCATGGATGTTGCGCTATGGTTATTTGCATATGGAATATGAATAAAGTCTGTAATTTCATACTTAAAGCGCTCATCCTTAATGTATATTTTAATAGTATAATTAATGTTTCCTCTTGTGCTTTCACTGCCAACAAAGACCGTTGGAACATATGTTATAATCGCTTTGCCAATTATTTCGCCAGTTTCATTATTGTCTAATTGAATTACTTCTTGAGCACTAGTGTAAGCGGATGCAAACCAAAGTTTTGCCCTGTCATAAAGTTCTCCTTTCGCAACGCTGTCGACTCGTATAACTTCGGTGTAAGTGAGCGGTTCTTGGCTGCAAGCATCATTCATTATTCCTGATGCGGCTAACAGGCTCATTGCAAAATGCTTCATGTCTATTGATATGGTTTTGGGAATATGATCAAGGGCATTGGCGCTTGCTTGGGGGCTGGGGGTCGTTCGCCTTGCCCGAGCCAAGCACATGCGGCACGAACGTAGCAAGGAGTGTTCGCTTATGCAAATTACGCCAATTATGTAATTAAAGGTGCGCCTTCTGTGTTGCTTCCGCAGGGGGGCGGCAGGCGTTCCGACCTGGCCCCCTGCCCGTTGCCGGTCAGAACTGCTTGATGAGGCTGTGGTATACAATGCTCTTGCGGAGCGTGTAGAAGGGCAGGGTCTCCATGCGGGCACGCGCCTCATCTTCCGTGAGGCCTGTGAACAGGAGCACCGCACCATTCCGCTCGGGGCGCAGGAAGAGGTGCTCGAGCACGCCTTCCTGCCTCCAGCGGGCCACCACCTCCTGCTCGTGCTTCAGGATCTCCGGAAAGTTCGGCGGCAGGTTGTCGGTATCGATCGTGAGGATGGCAAGCACGTTCTGCATGGGGTGGGGTGGGTATGGTCCGGGAGGCGTAAGGGGCCTCACCGGCAGCCAAGGTCGGCATATCCGGCAACGGGCAGGAGCACCCGTCCGGGCGGTCGGTGAGGTACCTTCATCAGGTGTCGGGGCCTTCCTTCCTTTGCACCGCTCCGCCCATGCGCATCTACCTCACCTACAACGACCAGCCCAGTGGCGTCTACTGGAGCCAGGTGACGGATGTGGTGGAACACCTGAACACGCTGGATGGTCCGGCCGGAACGCGTGTGCGGTTGGTGGCGCTGGTGAGCGGCCGCGCGTTCCTGCGCACCCGCCGCACCATCAGGGCGCACTGCCCCACGGCCCTCGTGCTGCCCATGGTGCCCACCATGCAGCGCTGGCGGATGAACACGGTCCTGCTGGCCTGGGTGTGCCGCCTGCTGCGCCCCACGGGCATCATCGGGCGCGGCCCCTTCGCCACCTGGATGGCGCTGCGCATGCGGGAGCGGGGCCTGACCGGGAAGGTCTGTTTCGATGGGCGCGGGGCCTACGCGGCGGAATGGGAGGAGTACCGTCTGATCGATGACGACGCACTGATCGCTCAGTTCCGGCCGCTGGAGCGGGAGGCGGTGAACGCAAGCGACTTCCGCATCGCCGTGAGCCAGGCCCTTGTGGACCATTGGCGGGAGCGCTACGCGTATGCAGGTGATGCACACCAGGTGATCCCATGCACGCTGGGGAAGGAGGTGGCGGGCATTGCGCCTGCCCGGGCGCAGCGCACCGGTGATTCGATCCGCCTGGTATACAGCGGCAGCACGGCCGGCTGGCAGTCCTTCGAGCGGCTGAAGCCCCTGCTCACGCAGGTGCTGCACGCCCAGCCGAACGTACAGGTGCTCTTCCTCAGCAGGCACGACGCCAACAACGCTGCGCTGGAGGCCGCGTATCCCGGTCGGGTGGCGGTGAAGTGGCTGGACCACGCCGAGGTGGCCCCTGCGCTCGCAGCGTGCGACTACGGCATCATGGTGCGCGAGCGCACCATCACCAACCGCGTGGCCAGCCCCACCAAGTTCGCGGAGTACCTGGCCAGCGGCCTGCGTGTGATCACGAACGACGGCCTGGGAGACCTCAGCGCGCTGGTGAGGGCCTACGACCTGGGTCTTGTGTTGGAGGAGGGTAGCCCCGTGCCTGTGCTGGACCCCCTGCCTCCCCGCGAACGGGAGCGCCTTCGCGCCTTCGCGCTGCAGCACTTCTCGAAGGCCGCGCATGACGGGGCCTACCACCGGGTGCTTGAGGCAACGGGGTGATGCGCAGGCCCCTCCTGTGTGGCCGGGGTCCTACTTTCGCGGCACATGGCGAAGAAGGTCCTGATCACCGGTGGTGCCGGTTTCATAGGTTCCGCCCTCAGCAGGCATCTGCAGGAGCAGGGGCACGAGGTGTTCGTGCTGGACGACCTCAGCTTCGGCCGGCGGGCCCTGGCCGGTGTACCTGACGACCGGTTCTTCCAGGCGGACATCCGAGACCGTGCCGCCACGCAGCGGGTGCTCAATGCGACCCGTCCCAATTGGCTGCTGCACCTGGCCGCGGTGCACTTCATCCCCTACTGCAACACGCATCCGGTGGAGGCCACCGACATCAACATCAACGGGACCATCAGCGTGCTGGACGCGGCGCAGGCCAGTGGTGGCGTGGAGCAGGTCTTCGTGGCCAGCACGGCCGCGGTATACCCCGTCGCAGAAGGTGCCATGGCGGAGGAGGCCGCGCTTGGCCCGATGGACATCTACGGCACCACCAAGCTGGCCACGGAGAAGCTCGCCAGCGAGTTCCATCTGCGCACGCACATCCCCACGTTGGTGGGACGCTTCTTCAATGCCTTCGGACCGAACGAGACCAACCCACACCTGTTCCCCACCATCCAGCGGCAGGTCCTGGACGGGGCGCGCTCGCTGAGGCTCGGCAACCTCGATCCCAAGCGCGACTACATCCACACGGCGGACATGGGCCGGGCCATGAGCGCGCTTCTCGGGCTCGGCATCAGCGGATACGACACCTTCAACATCGGCCGTGGCATCGAGTACAGTGTGCGCGAGGTCGTGGAGGCCTTCGAACGCCAGCTCGGCGAGCGGCTCACCATCGAGGTGGACCCCGACCGGGTGCGGAAGGTGGAGCGGATGCACCTGCTGGCCGATGTAAGCAAGTTGAAGCAGGCCACCGGCTGGGAGCCGCAGTGGGGGATCGACGAGGGTGTGGCCACCCTGTTGAGGGAGGACCTCGGGAAGTGACAACGAACACGGGACACGTGTCTGGGTCCAAAGCTTCCCGCGGCCTTGTTGTTACTTGGCACCTGACACCTGGCACTTGACCCTTGATCGCCGCCCTGTGATCCACGTTGCTCTCTGCACCGACGGCGTCTTCCCCCAGGCGATGGGCGGAATGCAGCGCCATTCAAGGCTGCTGGCGGAGCACCTGGCGCGCAGCGGTTCGGTGCGTCTCACCGTGCTGCATCCGCATCCCGTGGGCATCTTCGATCCGGCGCTCGGCATACAGGAGGTGCATGTGCCCGACATCGACAAGGGGAAGCTCTACATCCGC
Source organism: uncultured Chryseobacterium sp. (assembly GCA_964621425.1). Lineage (GTDB taxonomy): Bacteria > Bacteroidota > Bacteroidia > Flavobacteriales_F > PHOS-HE28 > PHOS-HE28. The sequence continues at coordinate 4,060 of CAZUNW010000119.1, forward strand.
GAGCTCTGGCGCTACAGCGCACGCATCGGGGCCGAGCTGGAGCGGCTGCGGCCGGACGTGATCCTTTCCCAGGGCTTCTGCGTATGGCAGGGGATCGACCGCTTCAGCGACCGGCTGATCGTGCACCCGCACGGGCTGGAGATGTTCCAGATGCTCACCGTCAGGGAGCGCTTGCTGGGCTGGCCGTTCCGTGCCGGCCTGCGTTACATGGTGCGCCGCAGTGCGGTGGCGATCAGCCTGGGCGGCAGGCTTACGGACATCCTGGAACGACTTGCCCGGGGCAGCCGGTGCCGCGTGGCGGTGATCCCGAACGCGACGGCTGTGCCTCAAGTGTCAAGTGACACGGGACAAGCGTCAAGTGTCACCCCAGGACCGCTGCCGCTGTTGTTCGTGGGGCGCTTTGCGTTCAACAAGGGGCTTGATGTGCTGCTCACCGTCGCCCGGCGGCTGGTGGCCGAGGGGCGCACGGACCTTGTGCACTTCCAGCTGGCGGGCGACGGCCCCTTGCTGGAGGAGCTGAAGCGCGACCTGCCGCCGAACGTGCAGCTGCTCGGTCGTGTGGACGATGCGCAATTGAATACGCTGTACGCCGAATGCGCTGCGTTGATCCTGCCCACGCGCTTCGAGGGTATGCCCACCGTGGTCCTGGAGGCGATGGCCCGTGCGAAGCCGGTGTTGGTGAGCGATGTGGGTGCAAGTGGTGAGCTGGTCGACGCGGGCAACGGGTACCTGCTGCCTCCGGGCGATGCGGATGCCCTGTATGCCGCCGTTCGTGCCTTTGCGGACCTGGACGCGGACGCATGCGCCGCCATGGGCGCTGCCGGCCTGGCCCGGGTGAGCGAGCACTTCACCTGGCCGGCTGTGACCCACCGTTACATCGCGCTCTTCGTGTCGCTGGCAGGTTGAACGGCACCTCCGCCTGCAGGGTTTACCTTGCCGGTGCATCATGGAGCAACGGACCCTCCTGTTCACTTTCGATCATGAGCTTTTTCTGGGCCGTCGCAGCGGCTCGGTGGAGCGCTGCATGATCCGGCCGGTGGACCGGTTGCTGCCGGTCCTGGAGCGCCACGGCCTTTCCATGATGTTCTTCGTGGACACGACCTTCCTGCTGGAGCTGGAGCGGCGTTCGGCGGTGAGCGTGCGGTGCCGTGCGGACCTCGACCGGATCGCACGGCAGTTGCGTGAACTGGTGGAGCGCGGCCACGAGGTGCATCCGCACATCCATCCCCACTGGGCCGATGCGCGTTACGATGAGGAGCGCCACGAGTGGGACCTGCAGGAGTTGCGGCTTTACCGCCTGTCCTCGCTGGAGGAGCAGGCGCGCGAAGCGGTATTCAAAGGTTCGGTGGACCTGCTGCGGCGGATGCTGGCCCCTGTGGCGCCCGACCACCGGGTGCGGGCCTACCGCGCCGGCGGGTGGTGCATCCAGCCATTCGCCGATTTCCTGCCGCATTTCAAGCGATGCGGCATCGAGCGGGACATGAGCGTGCTGGCCGGCATGCGCCGGCACAGCAACGCGGTGGACTATGATTTCACGGCACCATTGCCCGGCCCGGTGTACCGGTTCTCCAATGACGTGATGCGGCCCGACCCGGCCGGGCCGTTCGTTGAGATGGCCATCTCCAGCATCCCGAAGGTGCGGCGGGGGCTCCTGGACGCGCTGGTGGACAAGGTGCTCTGGCGCGTACCCTACGGCCGCCAGATGGGTGATGGCCAGGGCGTGGCCTTCGTGGACGTTCCAGGTCCGGATGGCACCATGGGCACCATGGACCGCGAGATGGTGTCCATCGAGCTCCTCACCGTCATGCGTTATGGGGCCTACGCCCGGCTCATCGACAGCACACACTTCGTGCAGTTCATCAGCCACCCGAAGATGATCACGCGCCACAACCTGCACATGCTGGAGCGCCTTCTGGACCGCTGTGCCGCGCGCTATGAACTGCGTTCCGACGCGGAGCACCTGCTTCCCCCGCGCGCGGAGGCCTGAGCGTTCAGGGCCGCAACAGGTCGCGCACGATCCCGGCAGTGATGTGGTCGAGCAGGTGCTCGCCGAGGTCATGCGTCGTGTCCACCGTCACACGCCGTTCCCCGGTCACCAATCGCGGCAGCTCGTGCGCCAGGTCCTCCACGCGAACGGAAATGCCCAGGCGATGCTGCTCGATGTAACGGCTCACCCGGCCGGCATCGCCCACGTGCACCACGGGCCTGCGCAGGTGGAACACCTCGGTGAACTTGGTGCCCAGCACATCGCGGTTCATGGAGGGGATGAAGAGCAGCACCGCGTCCGCTGCGGCGATACGCGGGAAGATGGCCTTTGCCGGGAGCGGGGCGTGGAAGCGGATGTGTCCCTGGAGCCCGTGTGCCTCGACCCTCGCACGGAGTTTGTCCGTTCCGTGCCCCGTGATGTACAGGTCCAGTGCGGATCCCGCATAGGTGTCCGGTGCATGGGCGCGCAGGTGCTCGTAGGCGGCGATGACCTCATCGAAGTACCGGTCGGCCTCGGCCGCGCCGTAGAGGCTGCCCGCGTAGATCAGGCGGCGCAGCGCATGCGTGGGTTCCGGACGCGGCGGACCCAGTTCATCCGGGTCTATGGCGTGCCCGAGCAGGTGCACCTTGTGCGCCTCCGTCGGGTAGGCCTGCCTGAGGTGCTCCACCAGCGCGGGTGCGGGTGTGGTGATGTGGTCACTGCCCGCCATCACCGCCGCCTCCAGCTGTTGTTCGTAAGCCTTGCGCTCGGCGTCCAGGAGGCTTCCGCCATAGCTGTCCTGCCAGGTCCACGTGTCGCGCAGGTCGCACACGAGGTTGATGTCGCGGCGTCGCTTCAGCAGTACGCCGAAGTACAGCAGCCGGAACGGGGCTCCGGTGATCAGCACGTCCTGGATACCATGCCGGTCGATCAATGTGCAGGCCAGGTCGAGGAAGGGGCGCTCCCAGAAGACGGCCTTGTCGAACCAGTTGCCTTTTGTGACCAGCGGTAGCACGTGGCCCCACACGCGGTACATCACCTTGTCGAGCAAGCTGGTCAGCGGACGCTTGAACAGGACGGTGGGGTAGCGCTGGGGAAGCGGATGGCAGGTGATGCCGGGCGTGGCCAGGTCCTCTGTCCATGGCGATCCCTTGAGCGAGCCCGCACCTGCGCTGTGGATGACGTGCACGTCGTGCCCACGCCTGGCCAGGGCCTTGGCGAACTTCTCGTTGGACATCAGCAGTTTCTTCAGCCCGTCGG
>CAZUNW010000120.1:0-5613 GCA_964621425.1 uncultured Chryseobacterium sp.
CCTCTACCAAGCCATGCACAGGATCCCGTATCGCTTCGGCGACCGCACCGTGATGCGCGCCAGCGGCATGGGGGCCCACAGCATCGGCCGCATGGATGACCCCTTCGACGGGCAGGCGCCGGTGCTGCTGGCGAACCGAAGAACGTGATCAGATGATCAGACAATTAGACGATCAGATAATGGAAGACCCGGGAACGGCAAGGGAGTGCGAATTGTGATCATCTGATCTTCTGATCGACACATTTTCTGATCGGCTCTCGGGCGTGCCCCCCTGCCCTCCCACCGGTCAGCCCACGGGGCCGGGTGCTCCGCTATAGCCGCTTCGGCAAGGCCTGTATCCACGGCGCTGCGGTGGCTTCCGCTGGTCGCCTCCTCGCTGCACGTGGCTGCACGGCCGTTCCTTCAGCAGGCTGCCGCTGGGCCCCCTCACGCAGCTGATGATCGACCACGACCTCGGCGTCACCACCCAGCGCACCTACGCAGTAAAGCGGATCGACAGCGACTTCTTCGGGGAGGAGTAGCCACACCATCAACGGCCTATCCCCGGCGCCCCCTTCAGGGAAGATCAGCAAGGATCGTCAAGGCATGATGCGCAATGCACACTGACCTTTGACCGCGACCTCCACTTTGTCATTGACCATTGGTCATTGAACATTGACTCCCCCCTGTAACTCCTGCAGCACGCTGTGCGTCCCACTACCGGTCATTCCCCCTTCCTTGCCGCCCATGTGATCGGCATTGGGTGGAACGCCCCGTGATCCCCATCTTCACGCCGCTAATCCCTTCCCATGGAACTCGTCATCAACGGTCTCAGCAAGACCTACGCCAACGGCGTGAAAGCGCTGGACAACGTAAGCCTCACCATCCCCACCGGCATGTTCGGGCTGCTGGGCCCCAACGGTGCGGGCAAGAGCACCCTGATGCGCATCCTGGCCACCCTGCAGGAGGCCGATGCCGGCACGGTGACCCTGGGCACCATCGATGTGCTCAAGGACCGCGACGCGGTGCGCCGTGTGCTGGGCTACCTGCCGCAGGAGTTCGGCGTGTACCCGCGGGTGAGCGCCCAGCAGATGCTGGACCACATCGCACTGCTGAAGGGCGTGATCGACAACGGCCAGCGCAAGGCCCTGGTGGAGGCCCTGCTTCACAAGGTGAACCTGTGGGAGCACCGCAAGCGCAACATCAGCGGCTTCAGCGGCGGCATGAAGCAGCGCTTCGGCATCGCCCAATCGCTTATCGGCGAGCCCCGGCTCATCATCGTGGACGAACCCACGGCGGGCCTCGACCCCGGTGAGCGCAACCGCTTCTACAACCTGCTCACGGAGATCGGCGAGAACGTGGTGGTGATCCTCAGCACCCACATCGTGCAGGACGTGCAGGAGCTGTGCAGCAACATGGCCATCATCAACAAGGGCCGCCTGCTGTTCGCCGGATCGCCGAACGATGCACTGCGCGAGGTGAAGGGCCGCATCTGGGAGAAGAGCATCGCCAAGGCCGAACTGGAGAGCCACCATGCCCGCTACCACGTGATCAGCAACAAGCTCATCAGCGGGAGGCCCTCCATCCACATCCTCAGCGACACGCCTCCGGGCGATGGCTTCACCGCAGCCGAGCCCGGACTGGAGGACGTCTTCTTCAGCCACATCCTCGCCACCCCCAACACCGTGGCGGCATGACCTGGCGCCTCCTCCTCATCGAACTGCGCCATTGGCTGAGGCAGCCCATGGCGTACATCTTCCTGCTGCTCTTCGCCCTGCTCAGCTACCTGAGCCTGGTGATCGACGAGGTGCAGGTGGGCGCCGAACTGGCCAACGTGAAGTACAACGCGCCCTACAAGGTGTTCGTCTACTACTCCACCCTGGCCTTCTTCGGGCTGCTGATGGTCACCGCCTTCGTGAACGCGAGCGCCATCCGGGACTTCACGTACAACACGCAGCAGATCATGTTCAGCACCCCGCTGAAGAAGCGGCAGTACCTGCTGAGCCGTTTCCTGGGCAGCACCTTCGTCGCCAGCCTGCCCATGCTGGGGGTGTCGCTCGGCATCGTGGTGGGCAGCTGGATGTGGTGGCTCGATCCCGAGAAGATCGGCCCCAATTCCCTGGCTGCGCACCTGCAGGCCTACCTCTACCTCACCCTGCCCAACATCGTCTTCAGCGCCGCCGTGATCTTCGCGGTGGCCGTACTGGTGCGCAGCACGGCGGCGGCCTTCATCACGGCCGTGCTCATCATGGTGGGCAGCGGTGTGGCCGGCTCGCTCATGACCGAGATGGAGAACCAGGTGCTGGCCTCGCTGCTCGACCCCTTCGGCAGCACTGCGTTCAGCTACATCACCCGCTACTGGACCGTGGACGACAAGAACACGCTGCTGCTGCCGATGAGCGGTGTGCTGCTGTGGAACCGCATCCTGTGGACCGCGATCGCCGCCGGCATCTTCGCCTTCGGCTACTGGCGCTTCAGCTTCACCGACCGCCGGCAGCGCGCGCCCCTGGCCGAGCCCGCCGTGAGCCCTGTCGCCGCCCCGGTAGCCGTGCCCCTGCCCCGGGTGGACCGCAGCCACGGCGCCGCGGCACGCATCCGGCAGTTCCGCCGCATCGCCTGGAACGACTATACCGGCATGACCCGCGGCGTGGCCTTCCTGCTCGTCACCGGCATCGGGCTGCTCAACATGTTCCTCAACCTCTCGTTCAGCACCTCGCTCTACGAGAACACCATCCACCCGGTCACCTACAACGTCATCGACGTCATCGAAGGGGGCTTCGGCCTCTTCACCACCATCCTCATCGTGTTCTACAGCGGGCTGCTGGTGTGGAAGGAGCGCGAGCCCAAGCTGGACGAGGTGCATGACGCCACGCCGCTGCCGCTGGGCATCGGCCTGCTGGCGAAGTACACGGCGCTACTGCTGCTCCTGCTCACGGTATTGCTGGTCACTGCACTGGGGGGCATGGTCTTCCAGCTCATCAACGGCTACACGCGCATCGAGCCAGGTGTCTACCTGGGTTACTACATCGTGCCCGGCCTGCTGGGATTCGGCGCACTGGCCGCGCTCTCCTTCCTCTGCCACGTGCTGGTGAACAACAAGTATGTGGGCTATGCGGTGTTCCTTGTGGTGCTGGCCGTGAACCTCATCCTGTGGCCGGCGCTCAAGGTCACCAGCCACCTGGTGCAGTTCAACAGCGCACCGAACCTCAGCTACAGCGACATGAACGCCTACGGCACGGCGCTCACGGGCTGGCTCTGGTTCAAGGCCTACTGGTGGGCCTTCGCCGCCGTACTGATGGTGATCACGCTGCTGTTCTGGGTGCGTGGCCGCGAAACGCATTTCCGCAAGCGACTGGCCATCGCCGGGCGCCGCCTGCGCGCCAACAAGCGCTACGCCATCCCCGCCCTCTCCGCATGGGTGCTGCTCGGCGCCTGGGGCTACTACAACACCAAGGTGTTGAACGAGATGCCCGATGCCTCCACCATGGAGGATGACCTGGAATACTACGAGCGTACCTACAAGCGGTACGAGGGCGTGCTGCAGCCGCACTACACCGACATCCGCTTCACCATCGACCTGGTGCCTGCCGAGCGCAGCCTGCACGCGGTGGCGGAGGTCACCGTGCGCAACAAGGGCAATGCGCTCATCGACTCGCTGCACCTCAACATGGGCGGCGGCGGCATCGAGCAGGAGGTGGACCTGCCCGGCGCCGAGCTGGTGTTGCACGACGAGCGCGTGAACTACCGCATCTACAAGCTCGCCAGGCCACTGATGCCCGGCGAGGACCTGCGCTTCACCGTCACCGCCACCCATGAGGAGAAGGGCTTCGAGAACGAGCCCCGCGTGGCGCAGCTGAACCACAACGGCACCTTCTTCAACAACATGGACCTGCTGCCCGGCATCGGCTACACGGCCAGCGGCGAACTGCAGGACAAGAGCGAGCGCAAGGACCGCGGGCTGCCGCCCAAGGAGCGCATGCCACGCCTCACCGCCGACAGCGCGGCGCGCATGCAGACCTACCTGGTGCCGAACAGTGACTGGGTGACCGTGCGCACCGTGATCAGCACCACACCGGACCAGATCGCCATCGCACCGGGCAGCCTGAAGCGTGAGTGGACGGAGAATGGCAGGCGCTATTTCGAGTACGTGGTGGACCACCCGAGCATGAACTTCTACTCGTTCATGAGCGCCGACTACGCGGTGCACCGCGAGAAGTGGCGCGATGTGGACGTGGAGGTCTATTACCACGCGGACCATGCCGAGAACGTGCCGCGCATGGCGAACAGCATCCGCAAGTCGCTCCAGTACTACAGCGACAACTTCGGCCCCTACCGCCACAAGCAGGCGCGCATCATCGAGTTCCCCCGCTACTTCACGTTCGCGCAGGCCTTCCCGGGCACCATGCCCTACAGCGAGTCCATCGGCTTCATCGCCGACCTGCGCGACACCACCGACATCGACATGGTGTTCTACGTGGTGGCGCACGAGATGGGGCACCAGTGGTGGGCCCACCAGGTGATCGGCGCCGACATGCAGGGCGGCACGCTCCTCAGCGAGAGCATGTCCCAGTACAGCGCCCTGATGGTGATGGAGGATGAGTACGGCCGGGCGCAGATGCGCAAGTTCCTGAAGCTGGAGAGCGATCGCTACCAGCGGGCGCGCGGCACCGAGGAACTGAAGGAGGTGCCCCTGATGGAGGTGGAGAACCAGCCGTACGTGCACTACAACAAGGCGAGCGTGGTGCTGTACGGCCTGCGCGACTTCGTGGGCGAGGAGAACCTGAACAAGGCCTTCAAGGCGCTGGTGGACACCTTCGCCTATGCGGAGCCGCCGTACCCCACGGCGCTGGACATGTACCGCGAGCTGGAAAAGGTGGTGCCCGACAGCCTGGAGTACCTGCTCGTGGACGGCTTCAAGAAGATCACGCTGTACAACAACCGTGTGGAGAAGGCCACGGCGCGCATGCTGCCGGACAGCACCTACGAGGTGACACTGGAGCTGTGGGGCGAAAAGAACTACGCGGACACCCTGGGCCGTGAAACGCCCGCAGCGATGGATGACTGGATGGACGTGAGCATCCTGCGCGTGCCGAAGTTCGGCCTGAAGGCGGACAAGTCACTGAACGACGTACCCCTGCTGCACAAGCGGCTGCGGCTGAAGAGCGGTGCGAACACGCTGCGCTTCATCGTGCCGGAGAAGCCCCTGCAGGCGGTGATCGACCGCGACAACCTCTTCTTCGACCGCGTGATGCAGGACAACACGAAGAAGGTGGAGGTGAGGTAGCCTCTTCACTCCTTCACCAGCCGCTGCCAATGCACGTGGCCCGCGCTGTCCTCGATGCGGAGCACGTACGCCCCGGGTGACAACGCGTCCAGCTGCAGCAGGTGCGCGCCGGGAACACCCACGGCATGCACCCTGCCCTGCATGTCGACGGCGCGGGCCGCACGCACCGCCAGGGGCATGTCCACCTGCACCGTGCTGCCTGCGGGAAGCGGATACAGCCGCATCGGTGCGCCGGCCGTTCCCGGGAGGAGGCCCACGTTCAGCACCACCAACGCGGTATCCGTGCTCCACGTGCATCCGTTCGCATCCGTCACCAGCGCGAAATACGCACCCGTGAGCAGCGCCACCAG
>CAZUNW010000120.1:5713-7241 GCA_964621425.1 uncultured Chryseobacterium sp.
AGCTGAAGGGACCGGTGCCGTTCGCGAAGACCTGCGCCTCACCAACGCAGGTGCCCGGACAGGTCGGCGATGCGATGGTGCTTGCAGCGAAGGTGGTATCCACGCCGGCGATGATCATCGCGTCACCATTGCCCACATCGTCGATGGTCGTACCCCCGTAGGTGATCGCGCCCCAGTAGTAGCCGCCGAAGTAGACCGCATTGGGCGCATGGGCCTGGCGGTGGATGCACAACGGGATGTCGCGCTGGAACCCGCTGGGACGCGCCGCCCACACGACGTTCCCGCCGCCATCCAGCTTCGCGATGAGCATGTCCTCACTGCCCAAGGAAGTGAATGGTGTGCCGAAGAGGTCGATGCTCTGTTGGAAATGCGCTGCGACCAGCACGTTGCCCATGCCATCGGCCTCCACGTCCCAGGCCAGATCGCGCTGGGTGGAACCGGTGCTCCGGGCCCACTGGTAGGTGCCGTCCGCGTCCAGCTTCATCACAAGGATGTCGTCGTTGCTGCTCACGGAGGTGAGCGTACCGTCCGGCAGGAACAGGTTGCCCCACAGGCGCGCCGCCACGAACACATTACCGAGCGTGTCGGCGCTGACGCCCATGCCTTCATGGTCGCCGGTGCCGTAGCTGCGCGCCCACACGCCGTTGCCTTCCAGGTCCGTGGCCAGCACATAGAGGTAGGTCCCGCTCGCGCCCGGCGTCAGGGCCAGGCCATTGTAGACCGCTGCCGAAGCGCCGATCTGGCCTGTGACGAACAGGCGGTCGCCGGCCACGCTGATGGCGCGGCAGGTCTTGCCCTGCCCGTTGCCGGTGCTGGCGTGCGCCCATTGCACGGTGCCGGTACTGTCGTAGCGCGCGATCACCAGCTGCCGGAAGTTGCCCGCGTTGGGGATGGTGATGCCGTCGAAGCCGATGGTGGTGCCGCCGCTGAAGCCCGCGATGAACACCCCGCCATCCGGCGAAACCGCCACACCGCGCGCCTCATCGCTGCTGGCGCTGCTTCCCGCGCGCCGCGCCCACAGACAGGTACCGTCCGTGTTGTAGCGCGCCAGGAAGATGTCATCGACGCCCAGGCTGTTCAGCGTCACCCCATCGCCAAAGTCAGCGTTGCCGTTGTAGCTGCCGGTCACGTAGATCCGATCATCCGCATCAATGGCCACGCCATAGGCCCACGCATCGTTGAAGCCCACGGTGATCGCCCGCACCCAAACACAGGTACCATCCGGGGCGCGCTTCGCGATGAAGCCCATCACATCGCTGTTGCCATCGGTGATGGTGCCGCAGCCGAAGTCAACCGTGCCGGCCAGGCTGCCCACCCAATAGGCATTGCCCTGGCTGTCGGTGGCGATGCCATAACAGAAGTCCACATTGCCACCACCACCAGCACTGGCGGCCCAGTTCCATTGCTGGGCGTGGAGGGTGGAGGGAAGAAGGAACAGCAGGATGATCAGTGGTCGCATGGATCAAAGATCGTGATGCGTTCACGCGAAGAGCGTAAGGACGGTCCGTGCGCATGCCTGACGGATGGC
>CAZUNW010000121.1:0-7158 GCA_964621425.1 uncultured Chryseobacterium sp.
TTATGAATCCTGCGCTCTAACCAGCTGAGCTACCGCGCCAGGTCCCCAAGAGGGCCGCAAAGATAACAGGCGGCAGCGACCGGCGCATGGCTGAAGGTTCTTGCACAGGCAACGCTAATTTCTATCTTGCCCCGGCCATGGCCAAGCCCAAACCCGTCCGCAAAGCAGCGGGCCGCGCAGTTCCTGCGAAAAAGTCAACACCCGCGAAAGGCGGTACGGTGCGGGCCAAGGCCGGAAAAGGAGCCGGGTCCAAAGGCGGGGCGAAGGGCAAGCCCGCCAGCCGGAATGCCGCAAAGACCGTGGCCAAGCGCCCCGTGAAAGCCACGGCCAAGCGCAAACCCGTGAAGAAGGCGCCCCCCGTACGCAAACCCAGTGCCCCCAAGAAGGTGGCGAAGGCCACTCCCGCGAAGTCCGCCGCAACGAAAGCACGGCCCGCAGCCAAGGGCAAGCCTGCTGGATCGAAGCCGGCCGCGAAGAAACAGGCGGCGCAACCGAAGTCCGCTCCGGTGTTACGCTCTCCGGCCCGGAAGCCGGAGAGCGCAGCTCCACCCGTCAAGCCCCCCTCCAGGCAACAGGCGCCCAAGCCTGCAGCTGTCAAGGGCGCACCGGTGCAGCCCGCTCCCGCCGCCAAGGTCGCAGCCAAGTCGTCCACCCCGGTAAAGGCCCAGGCGCCCCTTCCGGCACCGACGCGGAAAAAGGAACCGGCCAAACCCACACCGAGTGTCCCGCCGGCAACGGCTGGTAAGGCTGCCAAGGCCCCGGCACCCGGCAAGCGACCCGCGACACCCATACAGGCGGTGATGATGGGCGTGGCCCCCACACCACAGCCCGCACGAGCCCTGAAGCGTGCGCTCAAGGAGCGCTTCCAGGCGGAGTTCTACATGCGCTCCACCCCCACCGTACTGTACGAGCTGATCAGCACGCCCAGCGGTTTCAGCGAGTGGTTCTGCGACGATGTGAACGTGCGGGGCGACGAATACGCGTTCGAGTGGGGCGGTGATGTGCAAAAGGCGCTGTGTATCGGCCGCAGGGCGGGCGAGCTAATGCGCTTCCGCTGGATGGAGGATGAGGACCCTGGCGCCTACTTCGAACTGCGCATCCGCATCGACCCCATGACGAACGACGTGGCCCTGGTGGTGACGGACCACGCCTGGCCGCAGGACCTTGAAAGCGCACGCCAGTTGTGGGCCTCGCAGGTGGCCCACCTCATGCGCGTGATCGGTTCCTGAGGCGGGTACCTTTGTGCTCCGGGCTTGACAAGCCCACCTCCGGATGAAGCGCCTGCACCGTATGATCATCGCGGCCTACATGGGACCGCTGGCGGTGACCTTCCTGATCGTGCTCTTCATCCTGAGCATGCAGTTCCTCTGGAAGTACGTGGACGACCTGATGGGCAAGGGACTGCCCCTCCCCACCCTGCTCGAACTGCTCGTTTACGCCACAGCCAGCTTCGTGCCCCTGGCGCTCCCGCTCGCGGTGCTGCTCAGCTCCATCATGACCATGGGCGCACTGGGCGAGAACAGCGAACTGGTTCCGATGCGCTCGGCCGGGCTGCACCTGTTCCGCATCCTGCGCCCCCTGTTGGGGCTGGTGCTGGTGCTGTCGGCGCTGTCCTTCGTGTTCAGCAACAACGTGCTTCCCGTGGCCAACCTGCGCTTCCACAGCCTGCTGTGGGATGTGACGCGCACAAAGCCCGCCATGAACCTGCGTCCCGGCATCTTCTACAATGGCATCGACGGGCTCAGCATCCGCGTGCGGGACAAGGAGGAGGACGGCACCCTGAGCGATGTGCTCATCTACGACCACCGCGATGCCTTCCAGGGGAACCGCACAGTCGTGCGGGCGCGCAGCGGCACCATGCAGCGCAGTGCGGACGGGTCGAACCTGTTGCTGACCCTGCGCGACGGTCATTTTTACGACGCCCGAGACCCCTCCGGACGCAAGGACCGGAATGAGGCCCTTGTGCACGGGAGCTTCGATACCGATGTGCTCCGCCTGGACCTGAGCGGGCTGGGGCTGCAGCGCACGGATGAGGACCTGTTCAAGAACAACTACAAGATGCAGACGCTGGGCCAGCTGGCACGGTCAGAGGACACCCTCACCACCGCGCTGGAGGAGCGCATGCGGCTGCAGGACAGCTACCTGAGGAACGGGTTCCGCACCCTGCGCGAGACAGCCCCAAGGGTACAGGCCAGGAGTACCGCCGCCGCACCGCCACCGCCCGGCGCTGCGGTGTACGACCAGGCCATCGACATGGCCCGGTCGACCATGCAGTTCCTGCAGCGTGCGGAGGAGGAGCGCGGGGCGGCCATGGAGCAGATCGCCCGGCACCGCATCGAATGGCACCGCAAGCCCATGCTCGCCTTTGCCTGCCTCATCTTCTTCTTCATCGGTGCGCCGCTGGGGGCCATCATCCGCAAGGGTGGCATGGGCCTGCCGACCGTCTTCGCCATTGTGTTCTTCCTGATCTTCCACATCGTATCCTTCAGCACCGAGAAGCTCGTCATCAGCCTCAAGATCGGTGCCTGGCCGGGCATGTGGATAAGCAGCCTGGTCCTGCTTCCCCTGGGCTTCTGGCTCACCTGGAAAGCGGCCACGGACAGCCCCCTGTTGGACCGGGATGGCTATTATCGCAGCTGGGACCGGTTCCGGTCCCTGATGCGCGGCCGGCGCGATGCGGATACTCCAGCTCTGCCCTAAGCCTCCCTTCCCACCGTTCGACGGTGGCAGCAAGGCCATGCACAACCTCACCCGGGGCCTGCTCGCCGAGGGCCATTCCGTGAAGGTGCTGTGCGTCCACACCCCCAAGCATCCGTTCGACCGGGAAGCCCTGCCGGCGGACTATTTGCAGGCCACCGGCGTACAGGCGATCTACGTGGACACCAGCCTGAACATCATCGATGCGTTCACGGACCTGGTGACCGCAGACAACTACAACGTGAGCCGGTTCTTCTCGCCGGACATGGACATCGCCCTTGAGCGGGTGCTGCAGGCCGGGAGCTACGATGTGGTGCTGCTGGAGAGCCTCTTCATGGCGCCCTACATCAAGACCGTGCGCCGCTTCTCGCAGGCCCTGGTGGTGCTGCGCTCGCACAACCTGGAGCACGTGCTGCAGGAGCGCATCGCCAGCGGTGAGCGCAACCTGATCAAGAGGCCCTACAGGCACTACCTGGCCCGCCAGCTGAAGGAGTACGAGCTGGCCACCCTCGGGCAGGTGGACGGGGTGGCCGCGATCAGCCCCTCGGATGCGGCCCATTTCGAGGCCTGTGGCACCAGCACCCCCATCGCCACCATCCCATTCGGCGTGGACCCGGCAGGGCATGCACAGCCATGGCCGGGCGGAACGCCCGTGTTCTTCCACCTGGGGAGTATGGACTGGGAGCCGAACCTGGAGGGTGTGCGCTGGCTGCTGCGGGACGTGTGGCCCCTGGTGCTGGCGCGCCATCCCCATGCCCGGCTGGACCTGGCCGGGAACAAGATGCCCGAGGACCTGCTGCGCACCAACCTGCCCGGTGTGCATGTGGAGGGCCGGGTGGAAAGCGCAGAGGAATACATGGCCGCCCGCCATGTGATGGTGGTGCCGCTTTACAGCGGTGGCGGCATGCGCGTGAAGATCATCGAGGGCATGGCGATGGGCCGGTGTGTGATCAGCACCACCATCGGTGCGGAGGGCATCGCGGTGACCGACGGCGTGGACATCCTCCTTGGCGACGGTGCTGACCGCTTCGCCGAGCGCATGTGCGGGGTAATGCAGGATCCCGGACTGGCGAGGTGCATCGGCGACCGTGCCCGCGGGACCATCGCCGAGCGGTACAGTGATGCGCGCATCATCGCCGACCTGGTGGCCTTCCTCAACAGCCTGCCACGTCGATGAGGCTGCTGGTCCTACTGTCCCGCGTACCCTATCCCCTGGAAAAAGGGGACAAACTACGGGCCTATCACCTCGTGAAACGTCTGGCGGAACGGCATGAGGTGTTCCTGTGCTGCATGAGCGACCAACGCATCGCACCGGAGCACCTCGACCACCTGCGCGGGTTCTGCCACCATCTCGAGGTGATCCACCTGCCGCGCTGGCGCATCCTCTGGAAGCTCGTAACGGCAGTTTTCTCCCGGCTGCCGTTCCAGGTGGCCTACTTCCACCACGCGGCCGCCCAGCGCCGTGTGGATGCCGTCATCCAGCGGTTTCGACCGGAACACGTCCTGTGCCAGCTGGTGAGGACCACCGAATACGTGCGCTGGCATTTCGAGGTACCCAAGACGCTGGACTACATGGACACGCTCAGCAAGGGCATGGAGCGCAGGACCGAGACCTCCGCGCTTGCCCTGCGCCCGCTCCTGCAGACCGAGACAAGACGGCTTCAGGCCTACGAGAACCTGATGTTCGACCTGTTTGACCACCGCATCATCATTTCCGCACAGGACCGGGACTACCTGTACCACCCGGAGCGCACGGGAATGACGGTTATCCCGAACGGCGTGGACACGGACTACTTCCTGCCGATGCCCGGTGTGGTGACGCATGACCTGCTCTTCACGGGCAACATGAACTACCCGCCCAACATCGACAGCGTCCTATACCTCGTGAACAAGGTGCTGCCCCTGGTGCGCGTGGAGCGGCCGGACGTATCGCTGCTGATCAGCGGTGTGGACCCCAGCCCGAGGGTGCGGCAGCTGGCGGGTGATGACCCCCGGATCACGGTGACCGGCTGGGTGAAGGATATCCGCACCAGCTACGCCTCGGCCCGCGTGTTCGTGGCGCCGATGCAGATCGGCACCGGGCTGCAGAACAAGCTACTCGAGGCCATGGCCATGGGCATGCCCTGCATCACCTCGGCCCTGGCCAACAATGCTGTGGGCGCCCGACCTGACG
Source organism: uncultured Chryseobacterium sp. (assembly GCA_964621425.1). Taxonomy (GTDB): domain Bacteria; phylum Bacteroidota; class Bacteroidia; order Flavobacteriales_F; family PHOS-HE28; genus PHOS-HE28. The sequence continues at coordinate 4,871 of CAZUNW010000121.1, forward strand.
AGGGCATCCTGATCGGCCATGACCCGGCCTCCTATGCCGCGCACATCCTGCGCATGCTCTCCAACGAGGAGGAGCGCCGCCGTATCGCGCTGAACGGGCACCGCCACGTGCTCGCCACCTTCGATTGGGGCCAGGCTGCGAACACCCTGGACCGCCTGATCACGGCCACCGCCCCCCCGATCGGCTAATTTCGCGACACCAACGCCCACACACAGGGCCGGTGATACATGAAGGATATCCAGCTTGACCCCATCGAGGACGCCATCGCAGACATCCGTGCGGGCAAGGTGGTGATCGTGGTCGACGACGAGGACCGTGAGAACGAGGGCGACCTGCTGACCGCGGCGCGCAACGCCACACCCGAGGTGGTGAACTTCATGGCGCGTCATGGCCGTGGCTTGATCTGCACACCGCTCACCGAGGAGCGGTGCGAACAGCTGGGGCTCGACCTGATGGTCCGCGACAACACCGCACTGCACGAGACCCCGTTCACCGTGAGCGTGGATGTAAAGGGGCGTGGAACCACAACGGGCATCTCGGCGCAGGACCGCGCCACCACCATCCAGGCACTCATCGACCCAGCCACGACACCCGCCGACCTGGCGCGGCCCGGCCACATATTCCCGCTCAAGGCACGCAACGGCGGCGTACTGCGCCGCACCGGACATACCGAGGCGGCGGTGGACATGGCCCGCCTCGCGGGCATGGAACCAGCCGGCGTGATCGTGGAGATCCTCAACGAGGACGGCAGCATGGCGCGCCTGCCCGAGCTGCGGCGCATGGCGGACGAGTTCGGCCTGAAACTGGTGAGCATCGCGGACCTCGTCTCCTACCGCATGCGTACCGAAAGCCTCGTGGAACGCCTGGTAAGCGTACATCTGCCCACGGCCCACGGGGATTTCGACCTGGTGGCCTTCCGGCAGACCAACACCGGCGAGGAGCATCTTGCCCTTGTGAAGGGCTCCTGGGGGCCGGAGGAACCCGTCCTGGTACGCGTGCACAGCAGCTGCGTGACAGGCGACATCTTCGGCAGCTGCCGCTGCGATTGCGGTCCCCAGTTGCACCGGGCGATGGAGGTCATCGAAGCGGCGGGCAAGGGTGTGATCGTCTACATGCAGCAGGAGGGACGAGGCATCGGGCTCGTCAACAAGCTGAAGGCCTACAAGTTGCAGGAGGAGGGCGCGGACACGGTGGAGGCCAACGTGATGCTCGGCTTCGACATGGACGAGCGCGATTATGGCGTGGGCGCGCAGGTGCTGCACGAGCTCGGAGTGAGGAAGATGCGCCTGCTTACCAACAACCCGCGCAAACGCACGGGGCTGATCGGTTACGGTTTGGAGATCGTGGAGAACGTAGCGATCGAGATACCCCCCAATCCGCATAACGAGCGCTACCTCCGGACCAAGAAGACCAAGCTGGGCCACGTGCTCCGGCTAGGGGGCGCCGAATGATCAGGGTATGCCATCCTTGTCCCCACCCACCGTCCGCAGGCGGGTGGAGCGAGGCTTGAAGCCCAGAATGCCCTTGAAATTCCGCCATAGCTCACCGAGGGTATCGAAATCCTCGCGATAGGCGAGGCCTGCACCCTGAGTGGTGGCGGCCTGGTCCGCTTGGTTCAGGTTGCGGTCGTTGCTCTGGCTGAATGCCTTCACCCGGATGCGGCCATCGTTCGTCATGAGGTATTCCAGCAGGAAATCGCCCACCAGCGCATTGCTCTGCCGTGCGGAGCTGGACCCATACTGCACGCCCACATTAGTGCTCAGCACGAGCCGTTCATCGAAAAGCTGCGTGCTGACCGCCACCTCAAGCTCATCCTGGGTGAGCGCGTCACCCGGCCGGTAGTTGAAACCCAGGTCCACGTCGTTGCTCAGGCGGCTCAGCCAGTTGCTCACCGGGTTGCTCAGTAGTTCGCTGCCGGACGTGCCCACCACATTGGTACGCCCGCCGCTGGGCCCGCTGGCCGCCCCGAGGCGGTCCACGGGCAGGAAGCGGTTCAGCACGATGAGGCTGAAGACCTGCCTGTTCATCTCATCGGGTTCGCCCAGCACGCTGTTGACCTGGGTGCGCGTACCCTCATCCACCGAAGGCAGGCGCACGTCGAAGCTGATGTCCGGATTGGCCAGCCTGTCCTTCAAGTGCATCACCACCTCCACAGGCACGCGTTTGCTCAGGCCATCGGCGCGCTCCGCAGGGATGATGTCCACCAGCGGTGCCCGCAGCTTGTAAACGGCGTTCAGGCCGAGCTGTGCGTCGAACGGGTCGCCGTACCATGTGATGTGACCACCGGG
>CAZUNW010000122.1:0-3547 GCA_964621425.1 uncultured Chryseobacterium sp.
TGGCGCAGCCCGATCTACTGTGACAACCGCAAGACGCTCTCCCATCCCCAGGTGCGCACCTTCATCCGCCAGCAGTTCGTGCAGACGATCCTATCGGCATTCGGCCGTCCGGACATGATCGCCGGCGTTGCCACGGGAGGCATACCCCACGGCATGCTCGTCGCACAGGAGCTCGGGCTTCCTTTCATTTATGTGCGCACAAGTGCAAAGGAGCACGGTCTGCGCAACCAGGTGGAGGGTGACACCAGCGTGGGCAGCAGTGTTGTTGTGGTGGAGGACCTCGTGAGCACCGGCGGGAGCAGCCTGCAGGCCGTTCGCGCCTTGCGCGATGCGGGGCTCGAGGTCAAGGGCATGGTGAGCATATTCACCTATGGCTTCGACGTGGCCGGCGAGGCGTTCGATGAGGCCCGCGTCCGGATGGTCGCATTGAGCAACTACGATATCCTCCTCGAACAGGCGCGCAGGGAAGGGTACATCGACGAGAAGGACCTCCCGCCCCTGGCAGCCTGGCGCAAGGACCCCGCGAACTGGAATGCCGGGGTGAAGGCCTGACAAGGCGCCGGACGTGGCGGCAACGCAGGAGGAAACGAAACCATGGGAATGACACGCATCGAGAGCAAGCAGGTGGCCATCCGGCGCACACCGGAGGAACTGTACACCTTCCTCCAGGACATGACCAACTTCCAGCAACTGCTTCCCGGTGACCGCATCAGCGATTGGAAGAGCGATGGACGTTCATGCTCCTTCAAAGTGCAGGGCGCCGCGACGATCGGGCTGGAACTAGCCGGTGGTGAGGCGCCCGGGCTTGTGCGCATGAAGGCCACCGAACGCAGCCCGTTCCCCTTCACGCTGAACGTGTACCTGCAGGCGGAGGATGGTGGAACACGTGCTTGGCAGGTCTTCGAGGCGGACCTCAACCCCTTCATCAAGATGATGGTGGAGGCGCCGCTGCGCAACCTCTTCGACCACATCGCCGACAAGATGGTGGCCCTGCACGGCTGATCGTCCGCGCGCTGCCATGGCCTCCCGACGCGACCGTTCCCGCTACAACGACGCCAAGCCGGCGAAGCTTGACAGGAACACACTGCGCAAGGCGGCGCGCATTTTCCGTTACCTAAAGCCCCACCGCTGGGCCTTCCTTGCCGGCATGCTCTTCCTCCTGGGCACCAGCAGCCTCAGCCTGGTGTTCCCCGGCCTCATGGGCCGCCTCATCGACTCGTCCCGCGGCGGGTCCGCCTTCAGCGCCCCGCTCTTCGACCTCACCGACACCGACAGCATCTTCCTGCTGCTGCTGCTCGTGTTCGCGCTGCAGGCGTTGCTCGGCTTCTTCCGCATATACCTCTTCGCCCACGTCACCGAGCACATGCTGGCCGATCTGCGCCGGGACACCTACGGGCACCTGCTGCGGCTGCCCATGGCCTTCTATGCCGGGCGCAGGGTGGGCGAATTGAACAGCAGGCTGAGCGCGGACGTCGCCCTGCTACAGGACACCTTCACCACCACGCTCGCCGAACTGGTGCGGCAACTGATCATCATCGTGGCGGGTATGGTGCTGCTGGCCCGCCTGTCGCCGCAGCTCACCCTCACCATGCTCGCCTCCGTGCCCGTGGTGGTGCTGATCGCCGTGTTCTTCGGACGCTTCATCGGCCGCCTCAGCCGCCAGGTGCAGGACCGCATCGCGGACACCAACGTGATCGTGGACGAAACGCTGCAGGGCATACAGAGCGTGAAGGCCTTCGCGAACGAGGCCTGGGAGAGCGCACGTTATGGTCGCAGCGTGATGGCGGCCCGGGCACTCGCCATGCGCGGGGCACGCTGGCGCGGGGCACTGGTCTCCTTCATCATCCTGTGCATGTTCGGGGCCATCATCCTGGTGGTGTGGCGGGGGGTGAACCTGCAGCGCGAGGGCCTGATGTCGAACGGTGAACTGGTCACGTTCATCATGTACAGCGTGTTCGTGGGCGCCAGCATCGGCGGAATTCCCGAGCATGTGAACACCGTGCTCAAGGCCATTGGCGCCACCGAACGCTTGATGGACCTGCATGATGAAGCGGGCGAGCAGGTCAGCCTGGCCCCCAAGGAGCAGCGGCTCGCGCTAAAGGGGCGCATCGACTTCGACCGTGTGGAGTTCCATTATGGCTCGCGACCGGATGTGCAGGTGCTGCGCACGGTGTCCTTCACGGCCGAGCCGGGCCAGCGGATCGCCCTGGTGGGTCCGAGTGGTGCGGGAAAGAGCACCATCGCCTCCCTGGTGCTGCGTTTCTTCGACCCGGTGCGGGGAACGGTGCGCATCGACGAACGGGATGCGCGTGACTATCCGCTCACCGCGCTACGCGACCGCATGGCGATCGTGCCGCAGGAGGTGCTGCTGTTCGGCGGCACCATCCGCGAGAACATCGCCTACGGCAGGCCCGAAGCCACTGATGCAGAGGTGGAGGCGGCCGCCCGCCGGGCCAACGCACACGACTTCATCACTGGGTTCCCGGACGGCTATGCCACCGTGGTGGGCGAGCGCGGGATCCAGCTGAGCGGTGGCCAGCGCCAGCGCATCGCCATCGCCCGGGCCGTGCTGAAGGACCCCGCCATCCTCATCCTCGACGAGGCCACCAGTGCGCTGGACAGCGAGAACGAACGCCTTGTGCAGGAAGCGCTGGAGGACCTGATGCGCGGCCGCACCAGCCTGGTCATCGCACACCGGCTAAGCACCATCCGCAACGCGGACCGCATCCTGGTGCTGGACAAGGGCACGATCGCCGGGAGCGGCACGCATGAAGAGCTCATAGCCGACGTCAACGGACTGTATCACAGCCTGAGCAGGCTGCAGCTGGAAAGCTGACCGGTGCAATGAGCAGCAGTGGCGCATCGCAGCCACCGCGCTGTTCAAAGCTGCACCTCCACCACCTTCTTCGTGGCGAAGAACTCCGATTCGAAGTGCTCGCCCAGGTCGTGCACACGGTAGGCCTGCCGGATGGGGAGCAGCTCATCGGCCAATTCGCCCCCCTTGAGGTAATACAACCGGCCCTCACCCTTCCCGACCAGGTGTCGCGTGTCACGGATGAAATCGGGCAGCGTGGTCACCGCCCGGCTCACGATCACATCGTAACGCAGGTGGTGGTCGGTGCTGCGGACCTGTTCGGCGGTGCAATTGGTCAGGCCCAGGCCCTGTACGACCCCCTGCACCGCAGCGATCTTCTTGCCGATGCCATCGATGCCATGGAATACGCACTCCGGGAAAAGCACCGCCAGGGGCACCAGGGGGAACCCGCCACCGGTGCCCACATCCACGATGCGCGTGCCTTTCTCGAACTGCACGACCCTGGCAATGCCGAGCGCGTGCAGGATATGGCGCTCATAGAGGTGTTCGAAGTCCTTGCGGGAGATGAGGTTCACCCGTGCGTTCCATTCGGCATAGAGAGGGCCGATCCGCGCGTAGCGATCGACCTGGACCGGCGTAAGGCCGGGGAAGTACCGCGTGATCAGTCCGGTCATGTGGCCGGGCCCGGGGACCAGGGCCCCTAGATGGCCTCCTTGCTATTGTTCAGCATGT
>CAZUNW010000122.1:3557-7127 GCA_964621425.1 uncultured Chryseobacterium sp.
ATTGTACTCACCTCCTGGCATTCCTCCATTCAGTCCCTCTCCTCCTTCCAAGTTGTAATCACCAGCACCACCATCTTCATCGTTTAAGTCATAACCTCCAAGTTCCCTCTCCATGCGATATTTCTCGAGCTCCTCTGCGATCTCCTCGTAGCTGTATTCCTGGTAGTAACGCAACTCGATGAGGGTGCGGTAGCGGGGCTTGAGCTTTTCCACCAGTTCGCGCATCACGGCGCTTTTCTGGTCGCGCATCACCACGTCCACGGGATCCGGTCCCTCGCTGCGGATCTCGATGGTCATCTCATCCCCATCGTCCGTGCCGATGGGGTTGTCGATGGACAGCGTCTTCTTCTTCTGCTTCCGGATCCAGTCGATGCAGTTGTTGGAAGCGATCTTGAAGAGCCACGTGCTGAAGGCGTAGTTCGGCGTGTACTGCTTCAGCCGGTTGAAGGCCTTCCCGAATGCCTCTATCGTGAGATCGTCCGCGTCATCCTTGTTGTTGATCATCTTCAACAACATGAAGTAGATTGAGTCGCGGTAACGCCCCATCAACTCGGCGTAGGCCTTCTGGTCGCCCTGGTCCACGGCCCGGCGCACGAGCATGTAATCGTAACGCGCCTTATCGGAGAGGTTGTCGTTCACTTCCATCGACGGGGCTTGATGACCAGGGTGCTGAGGTAGAGCAACGGTTCCAAAGTTAAGAACAGCCACTCCAGGGGCAGTGCAAGGGCCAGGAGCAGCCCACCGGCGCCAAGGCGGTGCATGGCCAGCAGGGTGATGGGCAGGAACACACCCACCTTGACGGCGAGGCCGATGGCCGCCTGCTGCCAGACCCCGAGCGCGAACAACGCGATGCAGGCGCACCAGAACACCAGACGGGCCAGCGGGAGCAGGGTGAGCAGGAGCTGGTGCCCGAACCGGTAATAACGGGCCGTGGTGTAGTGCCGTCGCTTGCGGTGGAGCCAGCTGGCCAGGCCCTCCGTGGCACGCGTGACCATGAAGGTGCGCGGGTCGGCCACGGCGGTGGTGTTGCCCGCGCGGGCAACCTCGTTGATGAAGAGGTCATCGTCCCCGCTCATCAGGTGGTGGTGGCGCCGGGGTCCCTTGGCATTGAAGAACACCTCGTGCGTGTAGCCCAGGTTGCGGCCAACGCCCATGTAGGGAAGCCCGGCCTTGGCGAAGGCGATGAACTGCACCGCCTTCGAGATGCCATCGTAGCGCTCCAGCACATTGGCCAGGCCGGGCCGCTGCTCGTAAGGACTGTGACCTATAACGATCTGGCGGTCCTTGCTGAAGCCGCTGGCCATGCCACTGATCCAGTCCCTGCCCACGGGCCGGCAGTCGGCGTCGGTGAGCAGGATGTGGGGGTGAGTGGCGGACCGCACCCCTACCCCCACCGCGATCTTCTTGCCATAGCTGAATTTCTCGTCGGCCTGGATGTTCACCACCTTGAGCCGGGGGAACCTCGGCCGCATCCATTCCAGGATCTCGCCGGTGAGATCCTCGCTGCGGTCGTTGACGACCACCACCTCGAACGCCTCATGGTCCTGGTCCATCAGCACGGGCACCAGCTCCTCTAAGGCCGCTGCCTCATTGCGGGCGCAGACCACCACGCTCACCGGGGTAGTGCGGTCCGGTGCAACCACCTGGCGGCGGAAGGCGAGCCGGCTGAAGAAGAAGACGTGGTAGAACAGCAGCACGACTAGCGCGCTGGCCATTGCGAACACGAGCGGATGGACCATGGACAGGACGGCGGCGAAGCTACCCGCCGGACAGCCAACTGCACGCCTCCACCGCGCGCGGTTTATGAACAAGTCCCCCGGGGCGGGGGACGCCTGCCGGTCAGGTCCCATCTTTGCCCCGTGCGTTTCGAACTCCATTGCACCGATCCGGCCGGAAGCGCCCGTGCCGGGGAATTGCACACCGACCACGGCACCATCCCCACCCCGGTGTTCATGCCGGTGGGCACGCTCGGCGCCGTCAAGGCCGTCCATCCGCGCGAATTGCAGAACGACCTGGACGCGCCCATCATGCTCAGCAACACCTACCACCTGTACCTGCGGCCGGGAACACAGGTGCTGGAGCACGCCGGCGGGATACACCGGTTCAACGGCTGGGACCGGCCCGTGCTGACGGACAGTGGCGGCTTCCAGGTGCACTCGCTGAGCGACATCCGCAAGATCACCGAGGAGGGCGTGCGCTTCCAGAGCCACATCGACGGCAGCCGCCACCTGTTCACGCCCGAGTCCGTGATGGACGTGCAGCGCAGCATCGGGGCGGACATCATCATGGCCTTCGACGAGTGCACCCCGTGGCCCTGCGACCATGCCTACGCGGAGCGAAGCATGCATCTCACGCACCGATGGCTGGACCGCTGCATCGCCCGCTTCAACAGCACCGCGCCGCGCTATGGGCACGAACAGGCGCTCTTCCCCATCGTGCAGGGCAGCACCTTCGCCGATCTGCGCCGACAGAGCAGCGAGGTGGTCGCATCCAAGGGGCTTTCCGGGAATGCCATCGGAGGGCTGAGCGTGGGCGAGCCCGAGGAGGAGATGTACGCGATGGCGGCCCTCTGCTGCGGCATCCTGCCGGCCGACAGGCCCCGCTACCTCATGGGAGTGGGCACTCCGTGGAACCTGCTGGAGAACATTGCCCTCGGTGTGGACATGTTCGACTGCGTGATGCCCACACGCAACGGGCGGAACGGCATGCTGTTCACCCGTGAAGGCGTGCTGCAGATCAAGAACCGCAAATGGGCCGACCACCACGGCCCCCTGGACCCCGGCGGGCACAGCTGGGTGGATACCGCCTACACCAGGGCCTTCGTGCGTCACCTGTTCGCCAGCAACGAGATGCTGGGTCAGCAGATCGCCAGCCTGCACAACCTGGGTTTCTACCTCGGGCTCATGCGCGAGGCCAGGGAGCGCATCCGCGATGGTAGTTTCACACCCTGGAAGAACGCCCTGCTCCCCAAGCTGAAACAGCGCATCTGATGGAGCACCACGACATGACCGTCACCCGTTGGGCGACGCGCCACGCATGAACGCCTGATTGACGGGGCACCGCGATGCTGCGCACCTTCGACCGCTACATCATCCGCCAGTTCCTGGGCACCTTCTTCTTCATCCTGGTGCTCATCATGGCCATTGCCGTGGTGTTCGATGTGAGCGAGAAGACCGAGGACTTCGCGAAGATGAGCGCCGGCCTCGAGGAGATCGTGGGGAAGTATTACCTGAACTTCGTCATCTACTACGCCAACTTCTTCAGCGGCCTGCTCATCTTCCTGGCGGTGATCCTGTTCACCAGCAGGATCGCCCACCGCAGCGAAGTGATCGCCGCCCTGAGCGCGGGCATCAGCTTCCCACGGTTGATGTGGCCCTACTTCGTATCGGCCACCTTCCTCACCCTGCTCGCCCTGGCCGCGAACCACCTCGTGCTGCCCGGTGCCAACAAGGACAGGCTGGCGTTCGAGGAGGAGCACATACGCGTGGCCTTCCAGGTGAAGGGAAAGAACATCCACCGCGAGATCGCGCCCGGTACCGACGGCGTCGCTATCGTCGCGCGCACCGGCCC
>CAZUNW010000123.1:0-7113 GCA_964621425.1 uncultured Chryseobacterium sp.
TTCTGGCTAAGGATCCGGACGGTCTTCTGCGCAAGGTGCTTCACCACGAAGCTGCCTAAGCCGCGCAGGTGCACGTCCTCACCCTTTTCAAGGCTCGCCTTCACCTCCTCCATGAAGGCCTCGATGGTCACGAGCGCGGCGTTCCGCTCCACTCCGGTGCGCTTGGCGATGATGCTGACCAGTTCTGCCTTCGTCATCCCTTCAGACTTTTTGGGGGCGCGAAGATAGGGTTACTTCCGGATCTGGCAATGCATCTTTGTGACTGTATGTCAAGCCGTTCATGGTTCGGCCAGGGCCTGCGGGCCTGGTACGCCGCAGGGCACCGGGACCTGCCATGGCGCCGCACCCGCGACCCATATCGCATCTGGCTCAGCGAGGTCATCCTCCAGCAGACCCGCGTGGACCAGGGAACGGCCTACTATGAGCGCTTCATCGAGGCCCATCCCACCGTGCACAGCCTGGCGGCCGCGCCTGACTCCGAGGTGATGCGCCTCTGGCAGGGTCTGGGCTACTACAGCAGGGCCCGTAACCTTCTGGCGGCAGCGCGCATGGTGGTGAACGACCACGAAGGGCGCTTCCCCGACACCGTGGAGGGCCTGCGCAGCCTGAAGGGCGTGGGCGACTACACCGCCGCGGCCATCGCCTCCATCGCCTTCGACCGGCCCGCGGCTGTCGTGGACGGCAACGTCTACCGCGTTCTGGCCCGGGCCTTCGGCGTGGACACCCCCATCGATACCACCGCAGGCCGGCGGGAGTTCGCCCGGCTGGCCTTGGAACTGCTGGACACGGGGCACCCGGGCGACCACAACCAGGCCGTCATGGAACTGGGGGCCACCGTCTGCCTTCCCCGCAAACCACTCTGCGACAGCTGCCCGCTGGCCCAGCGCTGCATCGCCCGCATTCAGGACCGGACAGGGGTGCTCCCTGTGAAGGCGGGCCGCACAAAGGTCCGCGTGCGCCATTTCAACTACCTGGTGCTGGGCGGGCGCGAAGGCCTGGTGGTGCACCAGCGCACCGGGCGCGATATCTGGCAGGACCTGTACCAACCCCCATTGGTGGAATCCAAGGGACCCGCCACGCGTGCCGAAGTGGAAGGTGCCGCCCGGACCCTGTTGGGACGAAATGCGCCCGTCCTCACAACCCGCGGTCCGCTGAAGCACATCCTCAGCCACCAGGTCATCCATGCCACTTTCTGGACCCTGGACTGCCCGGCAACGCCCCTGCCCGAGGGGTGGGTGCTCGCCGACCGGCGGACCTTGGACCGGTTCGCCATGCCCCGTTTGATCGGGCGCTTCCTGGAGGGGCATTGGACGGCTGACCTGTTCAATGGGTGAACAGTTATCCACGATCCCGGGTCGGGCCGGGGGTGCAGGCTATCTTTGATCGATCCATCCGTCACCATGTCTGGAGTCAACAAAGTCATCCTTATCGGCAACCTCGGTGCCGATCCCGAAGTGCGCCACCTGCAGAACGGCGCCACCGTGGCCAACTTCCGCATCGCCACCAGCGAGACCTACAAGGACCGCAGCACCGGTGAGAAGCGTGAGCAGACCGAATGGCATTCCATCGTGGCCTGGCGGGCGCTGGGTGAGCTAACGGAGAAATACCTGCGCAAGGGCAGCAAGGTGTACGTGGAGGGAAAGCTCCGTACGCGTAGCTGGCAGGACCGCGACGGGAACACGCGGTACACCACCGAGGTGCATGCCGACGAAATGACCCTGCTGGACCGGCCCACCGGTGAACGCAGCGCCGAACGCCCCGAGGTCGCCGTTGCGGCCCAGCGCCCTGCCGAGCCGATGGGTGCTTCCCCCGCCGCCGGCCCCAACCCGCTGGACGACCTGCCTTTCTGAACGCCCCCCTCGCCCGCTGGAAGGCGGGCTTTCCATGGAGCCTCCGCCTGCCACGCTCGCCACGTTGACGACCGGCCTGGATCCCATCACGGCCTCCGCCCTGGTGGTCATCCTCCTGCTGCTGGTCTGCTCCGCCGCCATGTCAGCCAGTGAGGTGGCCCTGTTCAGCCTCGACCCGACCCAGCTGCGCGACCTTCGCGAGCGCGGCGGACGCAGCGGCGCCCGGGTGATCGACCTGCTGGCACGACCACGCAGGCTGCTCGCCACCATCCTCATCGCCAACAACTTCGTCAACGTGGGCGTGGTGATACTCAGCACCGTGGTCCTCAACGGGCTTGTGGACACCACGGGAATGCCCGATCACATCATCTTCATCATCCAGGTATTGGGCGTCACCCTGCTCATCCTCCTGCTCGGCGAGGTGCTCCCCAAGGTCTACGCCACCAGCCACGCGATGAAGGTGGCCACCACCATGGCAGGCCCCCTCGTCGGGCTGCGCTGGGTGCTCACACCGCTCAACGAGGTCCTCCTGCGCAGCACCACCTTCATCGAGAAGCGGTACAAGAAGAAGGCCGCAAGGGGCATCTCCGTGGACAGCCTCGGCCATGCGCTGGAACTCACCAAGGACGCCAGCACCACGGCGGAGGAACAACGCATCCTGAAGGGCATCGTGAAGTTCGGAAGCGTGGATGTGCGCGAGGTCATGCGCCCGCGCACCGCCATGGTCGCCTTCGACCGGGACCTGACCTTCCAGGAGCTGGTGCCCGCCATCATCGAGAGCGGATTCTCCCGCGTGCCCGTTTACGAAGGCACACTGGACCGCGTGATCGGCGTGCTCCACATCAAGGACGTGCTTCCCTTCCTGGACAAGGGGCACGCGGACTGGCTGTCCCTCCTGCATGAGCCGTGCTTCGTTCCCGAGACCAAGAAGCTGGATGACATGCTCAAGGAATTCCAGCAGAAGAAGGTGCACCTGGCCATCGTGGTGGATGAATACGGGGGCACCAGCGGCCTGGTCACCCTGGAGGACGTGATCGAGGAGATCGTGGGGGACATCACCGATGAGTTCGACGACGAGGAACTGAACTACTCGAAGCTCGACGACCGCACCTGGGTCTTCGAGGGTCGCACGCCGCTCAATGACCTATACCGCATCCTGGGGATCGACGGGGCGGTGTTCGAGGAGAACCGCGGGGACAGCGGCACGGTGGGCGGGTTCGTGCTGGAGCTCACGGGGCGCATTCCCCGCAAGGGCGAACGCGTGAGCCTGCGCAACTTCACCTTCGTGGTGGAATCGTCGGACAACAAGCGCATTAGGCGCGTCAAGATCACCGTGGGCGATGAGGCGGCTGGCTGAACCGGCCCTGGTTGGCGTGCTCCTCGCCGCGGCCGCCGGCTGCGGATCCGAGCCCCATCCATTGCCCCACGGATACTTCCGCATCGACCTGCCCCCCGTGGAGCATGTGGCCCACGACGCGGGGTGCTACAGCGCCGAGGTGCCCGCCGCTGTGCGCGTGGTGCCGCGGAGCATCGAGGGGCAGCGCTGCTGGAGCGACCTGGACTACGGCCGCTACCGCGCAACGGTGCACCTCACATACCGCAGCATCAACGGCGACCTGGACCAGCTGGTGGAGGACGCCCATGACCTGAAGCGCAAGCACGAATTGAAGGCCGCACGCATCCGGACCGAGGTGGTGCACCGCGACAGCGCGCGCGTGCACGGCACCATCTTCGACGTGGAGGGCGATGTGGCCAGCCCGCTCGTGTTCTACCTCACGGACAGCAGCACGCATTTCCTCTACGGAGCCCTCTACTTCCTCGCGCGGCCAAACGCGGACTCACTGGCCCCGGTCACCGGGCGCGTGCGCGACGACATGCGCCACTTCATCCGCACCCTCCGTTGGAACGGGCCTTCCGGTGGCATGCAGCAGGCGGACCAGAACGGCCAGCAGTAGCAGCGCCCCCAGCTGGTGCAGTACGCCGAGGGCCAGCTGCACCGCGGTCACCAGGGTCAGAACGCCCAGGGTGAACTGCAGCAGCACCGTACCGGCCAGCCACGGACCGATGGACGCCACCCGCTCGTCCCGCCGGAAATGCACGACAAGCGCGATACAGCCCGCTGCCACGAGCCAGGCCAGGTTGCGGTGCACGAATTGCACACCGTCACGGTGGTCGGTAAGGTCCTTGACCAGGTCGCCGAAGGCGTGGACGTTCTCAGGCATGAAGGTACCATTCATCAGCGGCCAGGTGGTGTAGATGCGGCCGGCATCGAGGCCTGCCGTGAAGGCGCCGTAGACCACCTGCAGCACCACGAGCGGAAACAGCCACCGGGCCCATCGACCCGCCGGCGACCCGTCCTGGCCCCAGGCGCGGCGCCCTGTGCGCAGGTCAAGCACCGTCCACCATACGAGCAGGAACACGCTGAAGGCCGCGCACAGATGGATGGCAAGGCGGAAATGGCTCACGTCCGGGTCCTTCTCAAGCCCGCTGGCCACCATGAACCAGCCCAGGGCGCCCACCAGGCCGCCGCCCACGAGCACGGAGAGGGTGCGTCGAAGCAACCACCCGCGCAACACCCCCCTGCGGAGGAAGATCGCGAACGGGATGATGAAGGCGAGACCCATCAGGCGGCCCCAGTTGCGATGCAGGTACTCCCAGAAGAAGATGGACTTGAACCCGTCCATGTCCATCAGCCGGTTCTTCAACGCGTACTCGGGAATGCGCTTGTACTTGTCGAAGGCCTCCCCCCACTCCGCCTCGTTCAGCGGGGGCAGCGCGCCCATGATGGGCTTCCACTCGGTGATGCTCAGCCCGCTGCCTGTGAGTCGCGTGATGCCGCCGATGGCGACCATGCAGGCGATGAGCACGCAACCGGACACAAGCCACCGGACAACGGGTCGAAGGTGTGCGTTCGTGTGCATGGCGCGCAAAACTACCAACACCGGTTGCCCGGGAAGGGTTGAGCCAGGCTATGAAAAAAGGGACGCAAGGCCCCTTTCCGGTGCGATGGCAAGCGGGCTCAGGCCCGCAGGATGAAGGTCAATAGGGCGAGCAGGTTGGGAAGCCGGAAGGAGGGCAGCTCGGCGTTCACCTTGCCATCAGCGGAGCCCTCAGCCTCCTCCCCCGCACCAATGTCGGCGCTTTTCACCTGGCGGGTCACGGTGACCGCCATCACCTTGTACTGGCCATCATGGATGCGTTGCACCGCCTCCACCAGCTGGGCATCCGAGACCAAGGCCGGGTCATAGGTGACGATGGCATGGTCACCGGCATCGCCCTCGGTGAAGGCGATCTCTGTTCCGGACACGCCGGGCAGGGCTGCCAGGGCCTTCTTGATCGCCCCGCCGCACATCATCTCACAACTCATCCCGGAAATACTCAGGTCGGCCATGGTCACCGGTGTTCCGGCGGTGATCACCTGCTCGGCCTCCACCCGTGGCACGCCCGGGGTGGACGCTTCACCAGCACCTTCACCCTGGGAGCATGCGGCCTGGAGCAGAACGATGGCGATGCCGGTGAGGAGCACAGGGCGAAAGCGCAGGGAAGGGATGCCGGTCATGGGATGACAGGGTTTATGGTACAAATGTAAGTCGTGGCGCAAGGGGGGGGGGTACCTTCGTGCCCCGCATGCGCGACCACGATCAGGCCACAGACCGCATCGCCTGGCTGCTGCTTGGCCTTCTGGCCCTCATCTGGGGGTCCTCCTTCATCCTGATGAAGCGGGGTCTTTGGGTGGGTGACCGCGCGGTATTGAGCCCGGCGCAGCTCGCCTCGGCACGTCTGGCCATCGCATGGGTGGTGCTGCTACCGGTCACCGTGCGCCACTGGCGGCTGCTGCGCCCCCACCTCCCATCCCTGCTGCTGGCGGGCCTCCTGGGGAACGGTATCCCGGCCATCCTGTTCGCGGCGGCGCAGACCCGGATCGACAGCGCCCTGAGCGGCATGTTGAACAGCCTCACGCCGCTGTTCACCCTGGTGATAGGGCTCATGGTCTTCGGCATTCGGCTGCGCTGGGCACAGGTGGCCGGTGTGCTTGTGGGGCTGGCGGGGGCCGTGGGGTTGGTGGCCTTCGATCCGGGGGGTGGCCGGGCTGACTGGTCGCTGTATGCCCTGCTCCCGGTAGCGGGTACGCTCTGCTACGGAGCGAGCGCGAACGTGGTGAAGCACCGGCTGGGAATGGTGCCACCTGAGGCCACCGCAGGACTGGCGCTGACTTTCGTCGGTCCGCTGGGGCTGGCTGGATGCCTGTTCAGTGGACTTCCCGCCACGCTGGATACCGATCCGCATGCCTGGACCGCACTCGGCCACGTGGCGCTCCTTGCCGTGTTCGGTTCGGCCCTCTCCCTGGTGATGTGGAACGCCCTGCTCAAGCGCACCAGCGCCGTGCAGGCCTCCGCGGTCACCTACCTGATGCCGGTGGTGGCCATCGGCTGGGGCGTGCTGGACGGGGAGGTGGTGGCACCGCTGCAGCTGGTTATGATCGCCGTGGTGCTGGGCGGCGTGCATCTGGTGAACGTGGCCGGGCGCCCAACCGCGCGCGGGTAGGCCGCGGATGAGCATCTTTGCCCGGCCGGGCCACCTCCCGGCGGAAAGCGGACCCCGCATGTACCTCGGCCAGAAAGTCATCGTCGTGTTGCCCGCCTACCGGGCCGCCCTAACGTTGAAGCAGACCTACGACGAGATCCCCTTCGACCTGGTGGACGAGGTGGTGCTCGTGGACGACAAGAGCCCGGACAACACCGTGGAGGTGGCGCGGCAGCTTGGGATCCGCCACATCATCGTGCACGATGTGAACAAGGGCTACGGTGGCAACCAGAAGAGCTGCTATGACAAGGCGCGCGAGCTGGGCGGTGACATCGTCGTGATGCTGCACCCCGACTACCAGTATACGCCCCGGCTGTTGTCCAGCATGATCACCCTGATCGGGAACGGCGTTTACCCTGTGGTCTTCGGGTCACGCATTCTGGGAGGTGGTGCGCTCAAGGGCGGCATGCCCCTGTACAAGTACGTGGCGAACCGCCTGCTCACGATGGGCCAGAACCTGCTGATGGGCGAGAAGCTGAGCGAGTACCACACCGGCTACCGCGCCTTCCACCGCACTGTGCTGGAGGCCTGCCCCTATCACGCCTGCTCGGATGACTTCGTCTTCGACAACCAGATGATCGGGCAGATATTTTGGAAGGGCTTCAGCATCGCGGAGATCACCTGCCCCACCAAATACTTCGACGAGGCCAGCAGCATCAACTTCAGCCGCAGCATGACC
>CAZUNW010000124.1:0-7055 GCA_964621425.1 uncultured Chryseobacterium sp.
CGGGGTTGAAGAACCAGAACTGGTAGCCGTCATCGGTCTGGTCGCCGATGCCCCATTGGGCGCTCACGGCGGTATTGGGGCTGGCGATGATGGAGGAGGTGGCGGAGAAGTTCTCCTTGTCGCAGTCGCTCAGGATCAGTTTGTCGGTGCCCACCGGGTTGCAGATGGCCTCGGTCACACTGGTGCTGATGGAGGTGAAGGCGCTGCCGTTGCCGGTGTTGTCGATCACGCGCCGGCCATTGTTGTCGGTGAGCATCCAGCCTCCGCCGCTGATGCCGTTGCCGCCCGCATCGCTCACGATGAGCTCAAAGCAGGCGCCCTGCGGCACGCAGATGGTGGAGGTCAGGGTGGCGTTGCCCGGAAGGCCTGAGGCGCTGGCCAGGACGAAGGGGCTGGCGGCGTCCTTGAGCTGCCAGCTCGTTTCGCTGCCGGCTGCGTCCGTGTTGATGGTGAAGGTCCAGTTGTCACACGGCACCGGCGTACCGGCACAGCTGCAATTGGCCTGGAGCACATCGCCACTGGTGAAGGGGTTGCCGTCGTTGCAGGCGCTGCCCACCACACCCGGTGTGGTCGGGCAGTCGTCCGTGCTGTTGCCCACATGGCCGATGGGCTGGGTGCAGGCGAGCGTGGTGTTGGCCGGGTCGCCGAAGCCATCGCTGTCCTGATCCAGGTACCACGTGGAGGCCGCCGTCACCGTGACGTCGAAGGTGCAGGTGTTGGTGCAGGTGTTGCCGTCGGTATAGCTGTAGGTGATCGTGTGGGTGCCCGCACCAGCGGTGGCCGGGTCGAAGTTCCCGCTGCTTACGCCGGGGCCGCTGTACGTGCCACCGGCCGGGCTGCCGCCCGTCAGGGCAAAGGCCGCATCCGTGCTGCAGATGCCCGTGATGTTGACCGGGCAGGTCACCGTGGGCAGGGGGTTCACCGTCACGGTCACAGCCCCTGTGGCCGTGCATCCAATGGCGGAGGTGGCCGTGGCCGTGTAAGTGGTGGTGGTGGTGATGTTCACCGCCTGCGGGTTTGCGATGGCCGGGTTGTCCAGGAAGGTCGCCGGGCTCCAGCTGAAGGTGTTCAGCGGGACGTTCACATCGAAGCTGATGCTCCAGCCACCGATGGAACCGCCATCGCCTGAGGCATCATCGAACACATACAGGGCCCACGTGCCGTTGGGGTTCGTTCCATTGAACACAGCCAGGGAGGCGTTGCTCACCGCGGAAGGGGTTCCCGTGCCGCCGAAGCCGGAGCCGTTCACCACGCCATAGGTCCCTGAGGCCGGGAAGCCGGTGGTGGGCAGTGCAGGGGCTCCCGTCTGGAACGTGTAGGTGCGTCCAACGATGCCGCCTGACCCACCGATGGCGTCGGTGAAGAGGATGGAGTGCGCCCCGGTGGGACCGAACAGGACCACGTCAAGGTCATTGGGCCAGCTGTGGGTGATGCTGGTGAGCGTCACCGTGATGGCGTTCAGCGCAGTGGGCAGTCCGGACACCGTGATGGTCGAGGGGTATGGATTGGCGTTCGCGATCACCGTCGGGATCGTCAGGCCGCCCCCGCTGGCGATGCTGGTGCCCGGGATCGTGGCGGAGGTGTTCAGCTGGGAGGTGCCGATGGCGCAGATCGCGGTCGGTGTGGCTGTGGTTCCGCCCATGGTGGGATCAGCGCCCACGTTCACAAGCTGGGTGGCGGTACCGCTGCAGCCGTTGGCGTCCGTGCCGGTCACCGTGTAGGTGGTGGCGGTGGCGGGTGTGGCGGATACGCTTGCACCCGTGGTGCCGCTGAGGCCGGTGGCCGGGCTCCAGCTGTAGGTGCTGGCACCACTGGCCGCAAGTGCTACCGGGGCACCGCTGCACACGGCAGCGGCGGCCGGCGTGGGCGTCAGGCCCACCACGGGGTTGGCCACCACGGCGAAGTTCCAGGTGGTGCAGCCGGTGGCCGGGCCGTTCGTGTTCTGCGGAACCACACTCCACGTGTGGGGTCCTATGGCCAGGGCACCGGCGTTGTAGGTGGTGCCGGCCTGGTTGGTGCTCACGGTCGAGCCGTCCAGCACCACATCATAACCTGTGCTGCCCGGGCTGGCGGGCCAGCTCAGCACCACGCTGCCGCTGTTCACGCAGAAGGATCCGCCGTTGGCCGGGGCCGTCGGTGCCGCCACGCAGGATGGCGGGTTGGTGTTGTAGGTGAAGATGGAGCAGCCGCTTGAGTTGCCGTAAGCACCCACGGCGTTCACCGTCCAGTAATAGGTTAGGCCGGGGCTGGTGGCGCTTGGGCCGAAGCTCAGGCCCGGCTGGTTGGTGCTCACCAGCGTGGTGGGCGTGGGGCTGTTGTCCAGGTAAACGTCATAGCCCGTTGCACCGGTGCTCGCGCCCCATGCGAGGGTCTCCGAGCCGCTGGTGCTGCTGAACCCGTTGGCCGGGGAGGTGAGGGCCGGGCAGGCCGGCGTGGCCAGCGTGAAGCTCCGCACCGCACAGGGAGCGTTGCTCGCCGTGCCCAATGCGTTGCGCGGCACCACCGTCCAGTAGTAGACCTGTCCAGCCGTGGGGGTGCCGGGGGGGTAGTTGAAGCTGGTGCCCGCCTGGTTGCTGCTCACCAGCGTGGTGGGCGTGGGGCTCTGGTCCACGTACACGTCATAGCCCGTGGCATTGGTCGCGGCGCTCCACGAAAGGGCCACCGGGTTCAGCACCACGCTGGCTCCGTCAGCCGGACCGGTCGCAGGCGTGCATGCGGGGAGGTTCCCCGTCACACAGATGGTGAAGGCGCCCGTCGCTCCTCCGGACAGGGAATGGTACACGCGGATGAAGTAGGTGTTGCCCACGGTCCACGGACCGCTGTAGGTCTCGGCCCCGGCGGTGCTGGTGTTGTTCACGCAGGCCAGGCTGGTGAGCGTGCCGGTGCAGGTGTTGTCCGAGCTGCTGTAGACCTGCAGGTGGGCGTTGAAGCCTGCGGCGCCCTGCACGGTGATGAGGTCAGCGGTGGTCACGGCCGTGAAGCTGTACCAGATGTCATCATCAGGTGTGCCGCCGCAGGCCGCCTGCGGGCTGGCCGTGGCGCTGAGGGTGTTCCCCGCGGTCGGGGTGCAGGCAAGCGCGGTGCTGAGCGCGACCGCACCGCAGATGTCGTCGTTCACGGGAGGGGGTATCACCTCGCTCACGCAGATGCTGAACTGTGCGACCCCCGTCGTGAGGAAACCGGAGGACGGTGCGCCCGTGGCCCCGACCCCCGCATGGTAAACGCGCAGCCAGTAGGTGTTGCCGGGTGTCAGCGTTGTGTTGGTGAACGACTCGGAAAGCCCTGCTCCGGTGGCGTTCACGCAGTTCAGCGGGGTGGTGCCCTGGTCGCTGAAGAGCTGCACCACGGGGTCCATGCCGCCGCCACCGCGGACGTTGATGACGGCACCGGCGGTGGTGGCCACGAAGCTGAACCAGACGTCATCGTCCGGCGTGCCCGGGCTGCCAGCGCCGCAGGTGGTGATCCCCGCGGAGCCGGTGGCGCCCTGGTTACGCTGGTAGGTGCTGCACAGGCTTGTGCAGGGTGCCGGGTTCACCGGCAGCAAGGTGGCGGTCGCCGGCTCGTCGTTGGTGGGGGTGATGGTGGGTGCCGCCCCGGGTCCGGGATAGGCGGCGGTCGGCGTGAACACCAGGCGGGAGTTGCACTCGGGCAGGTACAACCGGGCGTTCAGTCCGCTGTTCGTGGTCGTGGATGGGGTGAAGTCGAAGTTGGTGCTGTTGTCATCGCGCTGCGCCTGCACGTCCGTGAAGCCGCCGGGCGTGGTGAACGACCAGCCGTTCATGCCGATGGTGTAGGCGTATCCGTAGTTCAGGCTTCCGTTGAAGCCTTCCATGGTGCCGTAATTGTAGGTGATGGTGTTGCCCGCCTCATCCAGCACCACCTGGAAGTTCAGGTTCGGTCCCGGGTTGTTGAAGGTCTCCATGCCGGCCCATTCCACGATGATCTGCGCCGTGCCGCTGCCCAGGGTGCCGTTGACCAGGTAGCGCATGGAGCCGTTCAGCATGGCTTGTGTGCCTGCGCCGGAGCTCCAACCCGTGCAGATCAGGTCCTCCCAGAACGGCGCCAGGACGGCTGTTTGGGCGTTGCTGCCGATGTTGTTCCCGAAGGCCGTGTTGGTGTTGGACGTGTTGAAGGTCAGCCAGCCGTTCGTGGTCGCACGGAAGCCGGATACCGCGACACCCTTGTAGGTGAAGGTGGTCCCTGCCAGTGACACGGTTGTGGTGATGTTGTCGTCCAGGTTGGTCACCGCGTTCAACGTGGTGAAGGTGGAGCCGGTGGACATGATCGAGCTGTAGGGCACGGACGTGCTGCGCGCGATGTTGAACTGGCAGTTGGACGCGGAGACGCTGCATGTGTTGCTGGTGGCGCTGAGGCCGCTGTTGGTGCAGGTCACCCGGAGCCGGTAGAGGATGCTTGTGCCGAGGGTGGGGCTCGTGTAGCTGGAGGTGGTGGCGCCCGTGCCGCCCACGGCGTTCACCCAGGTCACATTGTCCGTGGACTCCTCCCACTGGAAGGAGATGCCGGTGGCACCGGTGGTGAAGCCGGAAGCGCTGAGGCTGACCGTGCCGCTGGGCAGGCAGAACCCGGCGGAGGCCGGAACCGTGCCTGCCACAGGGGTTCCCGCGCATGGCACCGGGGGGTCGAACTGGTACCCGGAGTTGTTCGCAGGTGCCGCGCTGGTGGTGGTTGTGTTGTTGGACAGGCCGTTGAGGGCGTTGAGGTAATTCCCCGAGCCCCCGGTGGCGTTCTCAATGCCCACCGACGACGCCGTTGAAAGTCCTGTCCCCACATCGCCGTAGAGGATGATGATGCGGCCCGGGGCGCTGCTCGCCGGCCCGTAAAGCCATATCTGGGCATCGAGCCTGGCCGTGGCACTCGTACCTCCCGATCCACTGCTGGCGAGGTTGTTGAACTGGAACACATGCACCCCTGTCAGCGTCGGGTGCGCACCGGAGGTGAGCGCACCCCCGTTCGCCGCGTTGGAGTTACCGTCCCGGTGCCACGCGGCGACCTCGAGGTTCGGACCGCTGGTGGTGAACAGGTCGCCCGCTGTGAACGAGTTGCTCGTGCTCGCCGAGTTGAACGAGATCCAGCCGTTCGTGCAGAACCGGGCGGAGGTGTATCCGGTACCCGCGAAGGTGAAGGTGAACGGCAGGCTCACCGTTGTGGAGGCATCGTCCCCCGAGGGCCCGGCCGTGCCCAGCGTGTAGCTGGTGTAGGTCTGGCCGGTGATCACGGTCCTTGAATAGGCGCTCACCTGCGCCTGTGCCTGCATGCTGAAGAGGGCCAGCGCAGTTGCAAGCAGGCCGGTCGTTCCCCGTGTACGGCTGCATCGCGCACGGTTCGTCCAAGTGGTTGGGAGGTCCATGTGGAGAAGGGATTGGGGGTGTCTGTGTGGCGGTTTTCGGACCGGTGCCTCACGGCCCCGGCCCACTGGACCGAAGCCGGCGGCGGGATGGGTGCCGTGGTGTTCGGAGGATGGGACAAAGCTATCCTCGTGCAGGGCGGAGCGACTGACGATGGTCAGGGGACAGGGTGAGCGATGGCGGGTGTGTGCGGCCTGTCCGCAGCACGTGCTCGCCAGCAAGCAAAAGCCCCCCGCCGGTTCCGGCGGGGGGCTTCTCATAGGGGCTGTTCAGCAGGCTTACTTCACCACGCTCACGCGCTGCTGGTGCATCACACCGTCCACGTTGAGGTGGATCAGGTAGAGGCCACCGGCGAAGCCGTCCATGTCGAGCACCGTGTTGAACACGCTGCCGCTGTTCTCCACATCGCGGGCGATCACGCGCTGGCCGCTCAGGTCGTACACCTCGAGGCTGATGCGCTGGGTGCCCTCGCCAAGGCCTTCGAGGCGGAGGTTCACCACGCCGTCACGCACCGGGTTGGGCCACACCTGCATGCCGGTGGTGGTGGTCACCACGGCGTCACGCTGCTGGCCGTTCGTCGGCGGGTTCAGGATGGTCACGGTGCAGGTGGGGCCGCAGTAGCCGCTCCACTGACCGTTGTACAGCACTTCCACCTTCACGTCGTAGGTGCTGCCGTTCTGGAGCGGCAGGGTCACCCAGCTGAGGGGGCAGATGTAGTTGGGGCGGAGCACCGTGCGCAGGTAGCCTTCGCCCGCGTTCTCGAAGCGGAAGCGGTACTGCGTGGCACCGACCACCGGCTGGGCGTAGATCTTGTCGGACCCGCCGAAGGCCTTGGTCACACCGCAGCTGTGGCCGGGGGTGCCGATATCGTCCACCAGGCCGGTGCAACCGGGCACGGCGAAGGGATCCAGGCCCATCTCGCAACCTGCACCGAAGCGGTCATCCGCGAAGCCGGACGTACCCTGGTCCACCCGCACGCGGGCGAAGTAGCGGGTGCCGGGCTGGAGCGGGCTGGTCTGCAGTTCGGAGAAGCGCACCCAGTTGCGCGGCACGGCGATCCGGCGGCGGAAGCCCGCGTCGGGGTCGCTGAACTCGAACTGGTAGCTGGTGGCACCCGGGACGCTCGTGCAGAAGACCTTGCTGAGCAGCACGTTGTTGAAGATGCCGCACTCGCCGGTCTGGATGCGGCTGGGGCCCGGCGGCACGCAGAACTCGTGGCCGTTGGTGTAACCCGGGCTTGCCGGCGGGCTGTTCGGGCTGAGGGTGCCGCTCACGGTGCCGTTGAAGTCATCCGCGAGCAGGGTCAGACCGCCCGTGGTGCGGATGCGCCAGCCGCCGTTGCCGTTCCCGGTGCCGCTCAGGCCGTCACCCAGGAAGTCGAACAGGAAGAGGCTGAAGCAGTTGCCGTTCACCGTGCTTACGCAGGCGGTGGTGGTCACCGTGGTGTTCGGTGTGGTGTATGCCGGCGAGCTGGCCACGGTCTGGAAGGACTGGTCCTGGATCTCCCAGATCAGCTGCGAGGGGTCGTTGTCCGTGGTGATCTCGATCACCACAGGCTCACCCGTCACATCGATGTTGGCCTGGCTGGCCAGGTTGTTGGCGGGGATCTCGTCCGGTTGGCCGTTGGGGTTCTGCACCGTCACGTTCAGCGTGTGCGTGCCATAGGGCGCGTTGAAACCCGGCAGGGTC